>JBIIQP010000113.1:0-8513 GCA_044341975.1 Crocinitomicaceae bacterium | reverse complement strand
GAGCGCTAGGGCATTTACTGTAATTCCACTCAATGCAACCTCTTTAGAAATGGTTTTTGTCAGACCAATCAATCCTGCTTTTGAAGCGGCATAAGCCGCCGTTCCAACCGCACCACTTTGCGCAACTACGGATGTAATATTGATGATACGTCCGAATGAATGCTCGCGCATTTTCGGAATTGTCGAAGCAGCAATCACAAAAGGGGCATTCAGGTTCACCGCCATTGTTTCATTCCAAGCATCTAAGGAAGTTTTCCATGACATCGCACTTCTCGAAATACCTGCATTATTTATTACGACGTCCAATCTTCCATACCTGGAAACAATTTCCTTTACCATTTCTTGTATAGCTGCAGGATCGCGCAAGTCAGCATTCAAATGCGTGACATTTTCAGATGTTGGGAGACTTGGTTGATGGTCAAAATAATGTAAGACAAGTTGATAATCAAATTCATTGAACCACTTCGAAATAGCCGTGCCCATTCCTCCAGATGCACCGGTGATGAGCATTACCCTTTTTTCCATAAACCTCTAATTTTCATTACAATTTGAAACCAAGTTGGTAAATTATCCCACGAAATAGCATAGTATTTCGAATCCTGACCACCCAGATTCGTGTTGAATCGCTTCACACCTTCAACATTGGATCCACCGAAGTCAAAAAGTAATTGTTTGGATTGAGAGAGATCTATGGCTTCCTGCATTGCTGCATACATTCCTCCCATGTCTTTTGTATCCTTGTTCATGGCACCTTTTAAATAAAGTAGTGAGCCATTGAATTCAACAACAAATATTCCTCCTACTCCTCTTCCTTTTTCTCGAACAGTCAACATTTGAAGCATTTTCTTCTCTTGTAAAACACTCACTAAAACACCCAATCGATCCAATGATGCTTTATTTAATGAATGTACCTTTTGTGGTAATTCTCTCCGAATATGATGCATAATCATGGATAAATCATCGCCCCATGTCAATTCCAATGAGGATTTTCCAAATTTATTGAGCATTCGCTTGGTTTGACTGTTCGCATCCGATTCAGAAACTGGCTGAATTACCTGAAATACTTTGCGCTTCAGTTTCTTGGCTCTCACTTTTTGTTTGGTATTCAATTGTCCTTGACGGAAATGTGCTTTGAGCATCGCCATGAAACGATGGTCGTCCATTGTAGGACCAAACCACTCTAAGTAGCGCACAAAGATTGGGGTATAACAACACCTTAGCTTTAAGCGCACCACATAAGGGATGGCCATCCCACGCGTGTAATCCTCATTCACCAAAATACACCAATTTTCTGCTACCGCATCAAGGTAAAACGACATTGAGAACACGCTACTACCCTTGGTTGTGCTGACCAATCGATCCCATTTCTCAATGTCTATATGTTCTCTTTCTATAAAATTCAAGGCAAATTATTAAACGTATCAAAATTGTGTTCCTTGTGATGTTCCTCTATAAAATTCGCTAATTTTCGAAAGGAATAGTTCGTCATACTTTTTGGGTGACCGATTGAAACCATCTGTTTATCACGTTTTTTTAGGGAACGATTCAAATACTTTTTCAATTTGGAAACGTAGTACCCATCTGAACTGACGTGATTCCAAGTAAAGTTAGTAAGAACAGATCGTTTGCGACCTGGTTGTGCTAAAAAATCGCCATCACCCAGCATTTTGTGTTGTTCTGGGAAAAGTCGTCCCAACATATATAAACGCCAATAAAAGAAAGGTGAATAATTCATAGAGGAAATAGGATATTCTACAAAATCGCCATTTGCATCCTCTTGACAAACATCACTCTGAAACCGGTAACTGCATTTTTTAGGTGCCTTGGTAAAATCAAAAGCATAATGCGAAGATGAAAAATTCCCGCCAGGAAAAACACTGGAGTCATACTTTATCTCAGCTTCCTTGAATATTATCTCCAATTCGTTAAATGGCTGAATACACCAACCACCAGCTCGAAAAGCCTTCGTTTTGTAGCCTATCAATTCATCCAAGTATTTTTTGTAATCAAGCACTATTCTGCGTTTTTCATCTGCAGAAAAATCACTCAATTTATAGGCTCCATCTGTTTGAATGTGCCATTGATCATTTTTATAAACCGATCTTTCCCAATGAGGATGAATGTGCAGCTGAACATCATTTCCTGTTGCCACAATTTCTTTTAATTGTGTTTCAACCGCAACGACATCCTTCATTAATGCAGCGGAATCAGACGAAAACTCTCTCGCTTTGATGAGAAAACCAACATCCACGAAGAAAGTCATCTTGACATTGAATTTTCTGCTTAATTCTAAAAGTCTGTTCGTAGGTGAAAGAAGGCATTTTTCAACTGAGCCTGTGGAACTGCCAAAAAACAATTCATAGTCGAATGTCAAAAAGATATTCACGCCGTAAAAATAGGAATTCTGCAATTGGATTGAGAGATTAATTGATGTGTTCTGTTATTTTTTGATCTTCTGCGTATCTTTGAAATGAAATGGAAATAGAACGTAAATTTCTCGTTAAAGAACAACTTTGGCAGGGCATCGAAAAACCTTCTCCGTCTAGAATTGTGCAAGCTTATTTAGTGAATAGTGCTGAAAAAAATGTTCGGATAAGAATTAAAGGAACTAAAGGTTTTCTAACAATCAAAGGACCAACGCAAGGGATAAGCAGAGCTGAATTTGAATATGAAATTCCACTCAAAGATGCTGACGAGCTGATTTCAACATTTGCAGAAAAAGTGATTGAAAAATTTCGCTATGAAATTTCATTTAAAAACCACTTATGGGAAGTTGATGTTTTTACGGGAAAACTGGAAGGATTGTACCTGGCTGAAATCGAGTTAAACTCAGAAGATGAGCACTTCGAATTACCAGATTGGGTTGGAGAAGAAGTCTCCACAGATCCCAATTACTACAACTCCAACTTGATTAATAAAGTTTAAACATAGAGAAGGTCAAGTGTCCGAAATAACTCACTTAACGGGACCTGAACGCTTGAACGCTTGAACTTTTGAACGCTTGAACCCTTTGAACCCTTGAACTATTCCCCCATCTCAAACCCCACCAACTCGACAACAACTTCGTTTCTTCGTGCAATCAAGGCGTAAGGTGGATTATAGCCAAGGTAATTGAATTTGCCAGTATGCTTCAAGCCTTTTTTTTCTAATTCTAGCGAAAGTTTTTGCTTGTATTTTTCTATTCTATCGTCATTGGCCCAACCACCAAAACGAATCGCTGCCATGACCTTTGGAGCCTGTTTTTCGAAATAAATTCGCCCATTGTTGGGTTTTGGCAGCTCATTTTCTTTTAGATTAGACGGCACCATGAATGACATTTTGGTTGTATCACCCATTTCCATGACAACAGGAGAAGTCATTGCGATTTTTTCATTTTTTTCATTGCCTCCAAAGATGTATCCTGCCAATACTCTAAACCCGGAACTAGAAGTCTCTTCATAGGTTTTAGCATTCATTTTGACACTTGAAAACATGGCTGCTTCATATTGTCTGACTTCAAAATCATCAAACTCTTTTAATACTGTGTATTTGTATTTCTCAATTTTGCTCATGGATCCTGAAATAAAGGCTTGTGAAACAATAAATACTACTGTCAAACCAATGCTGATGTATAGAAACGTTTTCATTAAACTTGTTTTCTATTCAAACAACTCAACTACAAGAAAGTTGCGATAAATAAAATGATTCGCCCAAACTATTCAATGAATTACAATTTATCTGCTTTTAAATCTGATTTTTCAAGATCGAAGACACTTGATCCTAACTCCAGGTGAAACCATTCAAGAAATAGTTCTTGCGTGCGGTCTTGCGGCCAGTCCTCCTCATTTTCATTCACCATAGACAATTCATTGATGAAAATCTTCTTGAAATTTTGCTCAATCAATGGTTCGATTTCAAAAAAATCTTCTGTGATGAGATAAGCATTCGGTTCAATGTCATCTGCTTCAGTAAAACCGAAAGAATCCTCAAACTGATTTGCCCAATCCCAAAATGCCGACTTAGCGCGCACGGTAATAAATCCTCTGTTGATGATTTTCATAGTTACTGTTTTTTAAGTGGAATAAAGCTCGCCTTTTTTGCTTGCTTCATTTTTTCGTAAGAATACCATTTTGCCTTCTGTTTGTAGCGCTGTACAACCACCGTTTTCCACAGATCAATGCCGTACTTCAATTCCAAATAGTGCTGCCATTTCTTTTCGTCCAGGTTCGACTTTGATGACAGGTAAACGATCGAGGTGTCATTAACAAAAAGGAGCATGGCATCGTTTTGAAGACGAGATTCAGACAAATATTTAATCGCATTGCAATTGGCACCAAAGCAATCCAACCAATTGAATAACGCATTGCGCGTTTTTAAAGAATCAGCAAAAATCCACTGACCGTAAAATAGTTGATCTTCTTTTAGATCCAGTTTTAACTTTAAAATAGAATCTGGCATGAATCGATCGGGAAACATGGGTTCTTTCATGAAATCCATTTCCATGACTGTTATGCCTGCAGAATCCGCCATTGGAATACTGAATCCGTAATCGAATTTAGCTTCAGCCGTTTCTTTTTCAGTCGGTTTGGTTTGACGTGCCTGCGGTGTCAAATCATTCATGTTCAATACCTCATCCTTCTTATCTGACGAACAAGAAGAAAGCAAGGTAATCACTAGAAATATTCGAACGAATTGCATTTATGCTTTAATTTTTCGCAAAATTGAACACGTTTCATCGATTTGTTCAGAGGAAATATCCAAGTGCGTTACCATGCGTAACATTCCGTCACCAAAAGCCATGATGCGTATTCCATGCTCTGCCAATAGAGAAATTATAACATCTCTTTTTGATGCATCCTTCAAAATGACTACCACAATGTTTGTTTGAACAGGCATGACCGAATCCACCCACTCTAAACTGTTTAATTCTTGCTCCAACTGACGCGCATGTGCATGGTCTTCTCTCAATCGATTTACGTTGTTCTTGAGCGCATAAAGTCCGCCTGCGGCTATGATTCCTGCTTGGCGCATTCCTCCACCAAACACTTTTCGCACACGGCGCGATTTTTTTATAAAATCTTTCGATCCAACCAAAACGGATCCAACCGGTGCACCCAATCCTTTTGACAAACAAAGTGATATTGAATCAAATTCAGCTGCATAAATTTTCGGATCGATGTTCGTCTCAACCAAGGCATTCATCAATCGAGCACCGTCAAGGTGAAGAGGAAAGTTGTTTTGAATACAAAAACGCTTGATTTTTTTAATCTCCTCAAAGTCATAAATAGCGCCACCTCCCCTATTAGCTGTATCTTCGAGAGACACCAATTGCGTCAATGGAAAATGAACATCATCGGGATTATTGATCCACTTTTTAATTGCATCCAATTTCAATCGTCCGCGATCTCCTTGCAACAATCTCACAGACGCACCAGAATTCTTAGCAATTCCTCCGCCTTCGTATTTGTAGATATGACTTTCTTCGTGACAAATTATTTCGCCACCCGGTTGAACGTACACATTGATAGCAATTTGATTTGTCTGAGTTCCAGACGCACAAAACAACGCATCTTCTTTTCCAAATAAATCTGCCGCAAAACGCTGCAATTCATTGACCGTTGGATCTTCAGAAAACACATCATCACCTAATTCAGCATGGAACATAGCATCCAACATGCCAGATGTCGGTTTCGTTACAGTATCACTCCTAAAGTCGATCATTGGATTAAATTTGACAATGAAATTAACGCTAACTTCACAATCATTGAGCTATTTTTTACTTTTTTTGAAAGAATGGAAATCATCAACTATCTCATAATTGCACTTAGCGTCCTTTTTGGCGCATCGCTCACCTTCTTTTCAGGATTTGGACTGGGCACCATTTTACTGCCTGTCTTCAGCCTGTATTTCCCGATAGACATCGCTATTGCCGCCACGGCCATCGTGCATTTTTCAAACAATCTATTCAAATTTGGGATGGTGTACAAACACGTTCATTGGCCAACACTGTTTCGCTTTGGTTTACCCGCAATGGGGGCAGCACTTTTGGGGGCACTGCTCCTGAATTTCATGGGGAAACAAGCAGTTATTTACAGCTATGTCTTATTTCATAAAGAACTCAGTATTACTTCACTGAAATTAGTTATCGGTGCACTCATGCTCTTTTTTGCACTCTTTGAATTAATACCCAAATTATCAAACTGGAAAATGGAGCAAAAATACATGCCGTTGGGCGGTGTACTAAGTGGTTTCTTTGGCGGAATTTCTGGTCATCAAGGTGCTTTTCGATCAGTGTTCCTTACAAAAACCGGACTTTCCAAAGAAGAATTTATTGGCACTTCAAATGCCATTGCGTTAGTAATTGACATCACGCGAATAACAGTTTATGCAACAACCATTTTTAAAATTATTGATTTCAATGGGATAAAAAGTTCCCTTTTAATCGGTATTGCTTTTGCATTTATTGGCAGTTACTTCGGAAAGAAACTGCTCACCAAAACAACAATCAAAGGTATTCAGCGCATAGTTGGAGTATTGCTTTTAATAATAGGCGGCTTGTTTTGTGCGGGAATACTTTGAGTCAACAAGTTGAAATGTTCAAGGGTTGAAAGGGTGCAAATTATTTAAAATAACTATTACCCTTTCAAAATCGCTATGAATACCAGCTTCAATGGTGATTTTTTCGTAAGAAACAGGATGAATAAATTGAAGCTCAGACGCATGCAGCAACATCGTGTTCATGTTCCATTTTTCGAGAAATAGCTTATTCTGTTTGTTGCAGCCGTGCGGGCGGTCGCCGATAATCGGATGAAAAATATGGGCGAAATGTTTTCGTATTTGGTGCATGCGCCCAGTTTCAGGATTGACCTCTACGAATGAATAGCGTGATGTATCGAATTTTCCAAATGGAACGGAGATTTCAAAGTGCCGGAGTGTCTGATAATGCGTGATGGCATCCTGCACTTTTCCGTCTTCTGTGGTTAGTGCGTAATTTATTGTTCCTTTTTCGGGTGCGAAGCCCCTGACGAATGCCAGGTATTTTTTCGTAACATCTTTATTCATGAACGCCTGCTGCATCGCTCGATTGACCTCTTCATTCAAAGCGAAAAGCAGCACTCCGCCTGTTTTTCGATCCAATCGGTGGACGGGATATACCTTCTGCCCTATTTGATTGCGTAGCAGTTGAACAGCAAATTCACTGGCATCCGCTGCAATGGGAGAGCGGTGCACCAGCAAGCCGTGCGGTTTATTGATGGCGATTAGGCAGTCGTCTTGGTATAGGATTTCGAGTGGTTTTAACATTTTTCAATATAAAAGTCCAAACATCCAAAGGGGAATTATATTTCCATGTCCTATCTCAATATCATCTTTTACAATAAGCGCATTCTCTATTCCGGCAATCTGCTTTTGTTTTTTGTTTTTTCCACCAACTTCGACGGTGTATTTTTCATTGATCAAAAAATCCGCAGTTGTTGACAAATTGATTGAATTACCGCATTTCAATTGGTTTACAAAGAAAGTCTCCCGAATGTTCCCTATATTAATTTGTTCACCTGCTAGGACATTCATTAAATTGGAATTGTTGAGGTACAATTTCTCTGGTTTCGTAAGCATTCCGATTCCTGAGGTATCCTTATACAATTCTATGACAAGGCCAGCTTTTTGTAATGTTTTGATAGCCTCAATCAAGGAGTTCCTGGAGAGTCCGGTATGTTCGCTTAATTTTGAAATATTAGGAGTGAAGGGTACACTACTCGCAATCGCTTTGAGCATTTTTTTAAGTTTAACCATCGTTTCATAGCGTAAATTCTCTACCGCCATGATATCCACCTCGATCATAAGATTGATCGTATTCATTAACTTTTGCTGGTAACTCGATTCACTTTCCTTGTAATATGGATAAGCACCCATCTTCAGATACTTTGCAAATAATGGTAAAGGTTTTAATAACTGTATAATTTCCGCAGCGATTCCAAGATGGTCTGTAATTAAATCATCCAGCGAATATGATGGAATTTCTTGTTTCGTCTCGAAATAGATAAATTCTCTAAAAGATAGTTCATGTAAATGATAATTCACCATTCTTCTGCTGAGATCTGACTCAGAACGCACGACTTCCAGTGCAGAAGATGAAGTAAAAACAACCTTTAAATTCGACAGATTGTCGTAGATCAGTTTCAACTCTCTGGACCAGTTCGGATACTTGTGTACTTCATCCAATAACAGATGGGTACCTCCATAGAGTTCAAATTGTTTCGCAAGCTCATAAAGATTGTTCTCGTAAAAATAGATATGATCCAAACTTACATACAAGGTAGAACCTTTCGGAAACTTGAATTTAGCCAACTGTAGCAAAAGAGTTGTTTTCCCTACACCTCGTGCACCTTTGATTGCAATTAAGCGGTCAGAAAGCTCAATTTGCTCAAATAGGTAGCGCTTATAACTCGACTTAAACTGTGAAATTCTGCTTTCATATTCAAGCAACAATGTATTCATATTGTTAAATTAATTAAACAAATTTAATTATTTTTTAA
>JBIIQP010000188.1:0-4331 GCA_044341975.1 Crocinitomicaceae bacterium | reverse complement strand
TTCCTTCAACTGTAAATACTTCAATGCTTCTGCCTGACTTGGCAAGCCGGCAATTTCCATGACCAACACATCACATTTTGAAGCAATCTTTTTCAACTTTTCTGGAAAGAAGAAATACTCTTTCTCGATAAGGTGCATCGTTCCAAATAAGTACGAACCTTTTTCTATGCCTGGCCCTTCTATTTTCCACAATAAGGAAGATTTCTGCATCGGGAACTCAGTGACCTCCTGAGCGTGAATGCGTTGAACTGATAAAAGAACAAAGCTGAGCGCGGTGAATCTAAAAATTGATTGTGCGCGTTTACCAAATAAAAAATAGAATTTCATAATTAACATGATTATTAACTATGAAAATTAATGGTTTAAAATCAGCATTTTGTTGAAGTAATGGCCATATTTTTCGAATAATTACTGTTCGGAATACATTAGTGATTATTCGGTAAGATTGAGAGAAGCAAGTGAAAAGTCCAAAAAACTATTCAAAAATTCTCCTTCTGTTTTGATTTAAATTCATTTGCTTAGGGTCTTTCTGGTTCCAAAAAACATTTTTCCCTTCAGAACGCATATTATATAGTTCAAAAGTTATATTTCAAAGAAAACTAAAGATTGTAAAAATCGGACAGCTTGTCTATTTAAACTTTATCGAACTACTTGAAAACGTTGATGCGTATCTCCATTGATAGAAATGATATAAAACCCTTGAGAGAATCCACTAGTGTTTATGGTTGAATTATTAGGTTCTATATTTCCGGATTGTACAATTTGCCCCATCGAATCAAACACTTCATATTTAGTTGAATTTTCAATAGATTTCAATGCAATATGTAATTCATTTTGACAAGGGTTTGGATACAACACCATTAAGTTTGATTCATCGTTTTCTATCATTCCTAAGGTTTGATTGGCATCATAAATAATGGCATCATCATAAGGTTCAGATAAAGAAATGTTTCCCCCACTAAAAATAAATTTACCGGTGGTTCCCAATGCTGAAATTTCCATTCCGCCACGTGTGGTTGGCAACGTCGCAATTGTTGAAAATGTATTACTATTTATGTTGTACAAATACGCTTCATTCGTTACTCCAAATGATGAATTAGCTAAAACTTTATTCCCGCCAGCAATGAGTATGGTTGAATTAAATGCTACCATCGCAAATTGTGAGCAAGCTAGTGGACCTTGAGTTAAAGGGCTTATTGCATCAAGAGCTGGGTCATATACATCCAGTTTACTTGAAAACTCAAATAGAGGGATATTGAATCCTCCATAAATATATACTTTGCCATTGACCAGTACTGCACAATGTGAACTTACAGCAAGGCTCAATGTTGAAGATAATGTTCTCCAACCATTTTGTAAATTAAACACATACGCTTCGTTTCTCGCTTGATTCCCATCAAAACCTCCAGTAATTAATACTTCTCCATTCGAAAGCAAGGTAGATGTATGATTAATTACACCGATTGGTAAGTTTCCGGCAGGTGTGAATGAATTGGTATTCGTGTTATACAAGTAATTTATTGTTGGGTATTCCAAACCCGATGAAATTGTAGAAAGTCCTCCAGTTAACAAAATGATAGAATCATTTATAAGCGTAGATTTCATTTGCTCTCGACCCAACGAATTTGGCAAATCTGAAAGAGTAGCCCAAGAATCTGAAGAAACAGTGTATTCAAATACTTTATTGGACTGAGGCGCTGAACCATTTTGAGAACCACCGAATAAGAGCACATTGCCATTGTTCAATTTTACGCAGGTACTTTTACTCAATCCTTCTGCATTGGGAATACTCGCTTTTGCTGTCCAAGAATCCAACGCAGGATCGTATTCAAAGACACTGTTAATGTTAGAGCCACTTGCTACAACACCACCCAAAATTAGCACTTTGTCGCCTATAGACTGTTCTGAACAATGTCCATATCGTGCATCCGTAAATACAGTGGTAGTTTGAAAAACTTGTGCAAATAAATCAGGCCCACAAAGTATAAGCGCCAAACAAAGTGTCACTTTCAATGATTTCTTTTTCATGCTTTTTTGCATTTAACAATAAGCACAAAGGTATATTCCAAAAAAAACTAACGATTGTAAAAATCGGACACCTTGTCAAAAGATTTTTTTCCGAAGAATTGTGAAGGTGTTTGTGTGCTAAAGGTTTTGAAGCTTTTGATAAAATGTGACTGGTCATAATAGCCGACGTCTATCCAATTACTTAACAAGTCGGTATTTGGATTTGAAGAATTATTCAATACTGTTCTAAATCTAATGAGGTGAATATAATTTAAAGGATTTACCCCAACGAATTTATTAAACAATCGATGAATTGTTCTCTCTGAAATCGAGAATAAAGATGCTAATTGTGTCACATTGCAATATCCTTTAACATCATGAATTTTGGTGATAATTGCCACGAAAATAGGTGGGTGACAAATAGTTAGCCTAGACACTAAAAATAATTCCAGTACTTTAATTTTTTCTTCATCGCTGTCAGTCTGTAAAAGCAAATCTACAAGATCATTAATTTCTTGATTAGAAAAAAGTTCGGTTAAAGAAATTGCGTCTTCTTCATAAACAACATTCATTGGCGTTTTTGTAAATAAACTCAATCCATTTGGAATTGTTAGTCGGACTGAAATATTCAAAAAATCTCCAGATGTTTTTATTTCACTTGGTTTGGTTAGTGTATTTCTAGTGCCAAATTTTGGCATTACTTGAAAGTCGGTTTCGTTTTTAACTAATAAATTACCAGACAAGGTAAATCCAAAACCGCATATATTGTTGGGAAGAAAAATCATAGATTCGTTATAATTCGCAGACCTACGCCAAAAAACTATTGACGAAATTTTGTCAATTAACAACGGATTTAACGATTTATAACTAATTATTGATTCCATTAGAAACAAAGATATGGGTAAAAAATGTAACAATTATCTGTATCATTTAGGCCAACATATTTGATGCACAGACCGGTAAATGAAATTCTACTATCAATTCTCGGTATTTTCGAAAATCGAGCGGTATGTATTTGACTGTATTTTCCCAATTCTTCTGAAAAGTTTAAAGTACCTTGTTCGAGTTTCAAATTTGGGGGTTCGTATCTTCTATTTAAATCAAATCCTCGATTTTGATCTATATCCGCTACTTGCATTGAATCTCAGAAAAAGCTCAACACCACCTCTGGCACGAGAAACATCGTTTAAACTAGACATATTCACATCGTAGGAAACACCCGTCATGAATTGATCGAACTCGAACATGAATTTGGCAATAAATGCATCTTTCAAACGACCGAAAGCCCCTACATAAAATGCCATAGGTCGGTTGAATCCTGTCACCTTTGAACCCTCGCTCATGAGGATCTTGTAATTTGCACCCAGCAGAATTTCCTGTGCATTACCCTGGCGATGATAGTAAACACCCGGCAAAATGGAACCAGAAGTGTTTGCAATGCCGATCTCTGCATTCGCAAAACCGGAAATCCTCATGTACAATTTTTCGGTATTCGTACTGATAAATGAAAAATACGGCTGATTCACATGATAAAAAGCCAGCCCTGCGTTGATCCGTTTATTTTTATTTTGTCTCATGTAACCACCTCCGGAGTTGTAGGTGTATAACAAGCCTGCACCGGCATCCACGAATCCAAAATTTGTATTGCTAAAGACTTCTCCTGAATTAATGGATGCATCGTAGCTGCCGTTGTTATACTGTGTGGCCCATTTACCGCTGGCAGCATTTAAGGATCGCTGACCAAATCCACCATAAATTCCCAATCCTATCGTGTTATTGTCATTGATCAAAAGATGATAGGCAAGGTTCAGGTTGACTGAGCTCGTGGAAACACGTATATCCCCAGCTTGATCATTATAAAAACTGATACCTCCTGCAAAGATCCCAGATTTATTCCTCTTGTTCTCGTTGAAGCGTCCATCAAATGAAGCTGCTATTGTCTGAAATGGTTCACCAACACTGCTCCACTGATTGCGATAGTTTATTACGCCCTGCATCGGTGAGTTTGCACCTGCAAGAGCCGGGTTAAGGTTCATATTCGAATACTCTGCAAAAGAAAAATGCACATCTTGACAGTAGGCATTAAAAATTACAGATGATCCGAAAATCAGTAATAAAGTTCTTAGATTCTTTTTCATGTTCTGTGTTCTTTATTTTAAAATTGTTAGATTACCGCTTTGTTCTTTAATTGTTCCATCAAAGAGTTTTGCATAAAGACTATACACATAGACTCCCGTTTGCAAAGGCTCTCCTTTGTATGTTCCATCCCAGCATTTTAACTGATCAGTAGTTCTGAACACCGTCTCTCCCCAACGGTTGTACAC
>JBIIQP010000111.1:0-8693 GCA_044341975.1 Crocinitomicaceae bacterium | reverse complement strand
TGGTCCGGATGGAATGTCTGTTTCTGTTACACCAAATACATGTAGTTCACTTGGTTCAATTACGGTAACCAATGTGAATGGTGGAACTCCATCTTATCAATATTCGCTTAACAATGGCACATTTGCCTCCTCAAATTCTTTTTCAAGTTTAACATTTGGTTCATATACTGTTTCTGTTCAAGATGTGAATGGGTGTGAATTTGAAACGATTGCTTCGGTAGAAAACAATACAGCTCTTGGTGCAACAGTTTCAGCAACGCCGAATTCAGCCTGTTTAGGATGCAATTATTCCGGTCCTTCTATCATGATCAATGAGATCAATATCTATCCGGCGAACGGGGATGGATCCATTTTTGGTCCTGGTCCAACTGCAGTTTCTGAAGGCGAATGGATTGAACTTTATAACCCGGATTGGTGTGATTCAGTTGATATTTCTGGTTATATTCTTGGAAGTTATAATTCGACTGGTTCTACTTTATCAGTTCCCTATGTATCCAATGGAATGGCATTTGTTATTCCAAATGGTACAATTGTTCCACCACTCGGTTTTGTGGTGGTGCGTGGACAAAATGCTCCAGCTCCTCCTGCGGGTGTTGTAGACGTGGTAGTGAATAATTCATCCAATAACCTTTGTATTGAAGGAGGAATAGGGAACAGCCGTATTTGGTTTCAAAATGCAGGCGGTTGGTTTGCTTTTTATGATGCAAATGGAGTTCCACAGGATGTAATAAGTTGGGGAGCGCCAACACCAGCAGATCTAAATGGATTGCCGTGTATTCCTCCTACAAACAGTCTTCCAGCAACTGTAACACAATTAGATTCATACAATGGCAGTGGTATA
Organism: Crocinitomicaceae bacterium; assembly: GCA_044341975.1. Lineage (GTDB taxonomy): Bacteria > Bacteroidota > Bacteroidia > Flavobacteriales_D > Crocinitomicaceae > M0103. The sequence continues at coordinate 7,852 of JBIIQP010000111.1, read as the reverse complement.
GGAATAAATCTTGGTCCGTCAGCTATAGGGATGACTTATGTGCGTATTCCAGACGGAGGTAACTGGTCGACTTCTATGGCTTCCGAGAATTTTTCTTACGGAGCTTGCAATGATCCACTTAATTGTTTAGCAGAGACAGGTGTAACAGCCTGTAACGGTTCTGGAACAGTAAATGTGACAAATGGTACTGCGCCATATTCATACGATTGGAATGATAATCTCTCCCAAGCAACTGCAGTTGCATCTGGATTATGTCCAGGCACATATGATGTTGTTGTTTCTGATGCGGCGGGATGTTCAGAGACTTATTCAATTACCATCGAAGATGATGTCTTCACCATTGATGCTATAGTTCAGAATCCTTCTTGTACTGCGAATGATGGATCAATTGCAATTACTGCCTCTCCTGCTTCTCCTTCTTATGAATACATTTGGACTTCAAATACTGGGATTACAGATAGTAGTTCAATAGTTGCAACGAATCTAGGTGAGGGAACATATTCAGTATCTGTTACAGCTGGTGCTTGTGAGCGAGATACAACTTTGACATTGGTTGCTCCTCTGGCAATTGATAGTGTTGCCGTTAATGCTTTTCCTACAACTTGTGGTTACCAAAACGGATCCATAAATGTGAACGAAGTTTACGGCGGAACTCAGCCTTATCTCTATAATTTTAACTCATCCGGAGCAGGTGTTGATACATCTTATACAAATCTTTCTTCTGGAAGTTATTCGCTCCAAGTAATAGATGATGCAGGTTGCACCTATACTCTCAATGGGATTAGTATTGATGCATCCGCTGGAATTACGGCAATCACAACAGCACAGGTTTTACCGAATTGTGGTCAGTCGGATGGTGAGATTTCAGTTGAATCAGTTCAAGGGGGTACGGCACCATACACCTATTATTTAAATAGTTCTTTGGCTGATTCTTCTGTTTTTATGGAATTACCAGGAGGTCAATACATCGTCAATTTAATGGATGTTAATGGTTGTGCATATTCTGAAACAATCCTTTTGGGAGAAGATGGCGAGTCATTTGTTCATGTTCCGAATGTCTTTTCACCGAATGATGATAATGCAAATGATACGTGGTTTGTATCGACAGGATGTGTGCAAAATTTAAATTGTTTGATACTAAATCGTTGGGGAAATCTAGTATATGAATTTAACAATCCAAATGGTTTATGGGATGGCAAAAGTAACGGTGATAAAGTCACATCGGGTGTTTATTTCTACAAGCTTGAAATTGAATTTACAAATGGAGAGAAACAATCTCTTCATGGAAATATTACAGTTTTATACTAAGAAAGATGAAAGTTAAAATAGTCTTACTCAACTTATTTTTCATACCGTTTGGTTACCAATCTCAGGTTGTAATCAATGAGGTGCATCCAAGGCCATCCGGCGGTGATACAGATGGGGCTTTTCAATCGATGTATAATGCTACGGTCACTTCTGGAGCTGAGTTCATCGAATTGTACAATTCCAGTCCATGTGATCCGGTTGATATCAGTTGTTGGTCACTCGGTGGGATGGACGGATCGACCAATGGAGGAGCATTTTCTTTTCCAACTGGCACTGTAATCCCTCCATTGGGATTTATTACGGTTGGTGGTCCACTTACCACAGGAATCACTTTTAATCTCAATCTTGCGACAAATTCATCCAGGTTGTGGAGATCGAATGCCAGCCGATGGCACTTGCCAAATGGAGACGGGTGGATTGCCCTATATGATGCATCAGGTGTAGCAGTAGATGGTGTCTATTGGACTTTTTCTTCCAATGATCCCGGGAAATTAAACACCGATGATACGTTTATTGGATCAGCGCTTCAGCGAATTGGAGTTTGTGGTGGAGGAGGACTTTCAACAGCTTCTGCCATTCCAGGTATTGAGTACATGATTTCAGCAACGGTGTCCGGTCAATCTTTTGAGCGCACCACGGATGGAGGAATAGCCTGGGCGTTGGGTGCTCCAACACCTAATAACTGCAATGGTACCTGTGTAGTAGCAAGCGTTTTTCAATTGAATGCTACTGTGCAACAACCTCAGTGTGGACAATCGAATGGTTCGATCAGTTTTTCTCCAACACCAACGGAGACCTATTTTTATAACTGGCCATTTCCAACCACCGGAACAACAAGCAGTGCAACCAACCTTCCTGCAGGTACCTATGATATCACCATTACAAATGCAAGTGGTTGCTCAAAAGACACCTCTATTGTATTGGTCTCAACTGGCGGGATTACCTCTGTGGATGTAACATCTGTTGATCCTTCGTGCGGACAGGCTGACGGATTGGTCACTATTACGAATGTCAATGGAGGATCAGGAACTTATCAATATAGCTTTGATGGGGCTGGGTACATTGCAGACAACCAATTCAATGGCTTAGCTGCAGGTACATATACACTCACCGTTCAAGATAATGCAGGTTGTACCTATACTGCTCCAAGCATTGAACTGGTATCAGCTGCTGGTCCGTCATCTATTGCAGTTAATATTATTGATGCTGGTTGCGGTGTGAGTGACGGGGTTGTAACGCTTGGCAATGTAATAGGTGGTACCCCATTGTATAACTATAATTTTGCAGGTAATGGATTTAGTGATCAGACAGATTACACTGGTCTTTCTGCTGGAACATATACGCTGCAAGTGCAAGATGCTGGAGGTTGCATTTATTCAGCGCCTGATGTAATAGTAAATAATGGTAATGGACCAACAGCTGTTGTCGTGACGGTTAATCCGGAGAACTGTGATCTTGGGAATGGTTCGGTAAATATTGGCACTGTTACCGGGGGTACTGCTCCTTACTTGTATGACTTTAATGGTCAGGGCTTTTCAGGTACCTTATCGTATCAAAATTTAAGTGCGGGTAATTACACCCTAACTGTTCAGGATGCCTCGAACTGTAATTACAATGCACCGGTGATCGTAATTATAGAAATTGCTGGACCATCGGCGGTTCAATTGACTGTTAACAATGCGACCTGTGGAAATGCAAATGGTTCAGTAGTATTGGGTACAGTAACTGGAGGTACAGCTCCTTATCAATATAATTTTAATAATTCAGGTTATTCAAATACAACAAATTATTCGAATTTAAATACGGGAAGTTATACCGTATCCGTACAAGACAGCGCTGGTTGCATTTATACTGCAGCAAATGCTGTAATAACAAATACTACTTCACCAACAGGAATCACTCAAACTATTAATGATGCTTCGTGTGGCTTACAAAATGGAAGTGTTGTTTTAGGTTCGGTAACAGGTGGTACGGCGCCCTATCAATACAACTTTAATGGACAGGGTTATTCCTCGAATACAACTTTTTCTGGATTAAATGGGGGTAGTTACAGTTTAATTGTGCAAGATGCACTCGGCTGCACTTATGCTGCTCCAGCAATTGTTTTATCAACATCAGTTGGCCCAACAATAATAAATTTCAATTCAGTAAATGCCTCCTGTGATCAAAACAATGGTTCGATTCAAATAGTGTCTATTACAGGTGGCACAGCACCCTATCAATACAGCTTTAATGGTTCTGCAATGACAACAACCACGAGCTATCCCAATTTAGTGCCGGGAGCGTATCAACTTTCTGTTTTGGATGCTTCCGGTTGTACAATTCAGACACAGGTTCAGATAAGTGGAGGATCTTCGCCAATTGCTGATTTTGCAATCAATCCGTCTGCAATTTCAATTTATGACCCCTATGCGAATTTGATCAACTTAAGTTCATCAGATGTTGTGTTAAATTCATGGTCGATTCCGAATGGTGAACCAAACTCGTCAAATTCGGAGGATCTTCAAATTTCATTTTTGGATTCAGAACCTGGGACTTATCCAATCACATTGATTGTGACAAATGCAGATGGATGCACGGATACAGTGGTTAAAACAATTGAGGTGTTCGCTGAGATTATTGTTTTTGCACCAAATTCATTTACGCCGGATGGCGACGAATACAATAATGATTGGAAAATATATGTTTCAAATGCTGATTTGACATCATTTAAACTTCAGATTTATAATCGATGGGGAGAGTTGGTATTTGAATCATTTGATTCTGAGGTTGGTTGGGATGGCACTTATAATGGGGTGTACGTGCAAGATGGCACCTATTCGTGGACATTGACGATCAAGGATTTGCGAAATGACAATTATTACAAATATTTAGGTCATATCAACAAAATTCAATAAGTAAATTACTACCTGCGCATAATTGGCATTCTTCGCGGAAATGTCAAAGAAAAAGGGTGAATCGAAAGATTCACCCTTTTTCTTAAACCTAAACCTAACCTAAACCTTAACAATTATTATATGCTTGAGACGCACGTAGAATGGTTGTATACATCTCAATCGACTACGGGTGTAAAATTAATATACTAAATCGGTTTAGTTAGAGGGGCTGCCCCCTCAAAATGTAAATAAAGTCGATTATTTTAAAAAATAACAAAATGCATTTTTTTGTTAAAAAATATTGAGTTCAATTAGTTCAATTAGTTCAATTAGTTCAATTAGTTCAATTAGTTCAATTAGTTCAATTAGTTCAATTAGTTCAATTAGTTCAATTAGTTGTGATAAATAAAAATTATTAATTGGCAATTAACATGGATAAGAGGATAAGTAGTTTGCTTTGATTTAATATGAGAGTCGTTTCAGCGTAATTTTATCTAAAATAGTTCGATGAAGCTCCAAATCCCACATACAGTAAAGCAAATAGCAAGTATTATTCAGTGTCAATTTATTGGTTCAGAAAATCATGAGGTTACTGGGATCAATGAGATTCATATGGTTGTTCCGGGTGACTTAGTATTTGTTGATCATCCAAAGTATTATGAAAAAGCTCTGAAAAGCGCTGCAACAACGATCTTGATTGACCAAGAAGTTGAATGTCCAGCGGGTAAAGCCTTGATCATTTCAGTAACCCCCTTCGATGATTTCAATAAACTAACCAGACATTTTAATCCCTTCATTTTAGGTCAGTTGAATATTGGAAATGATTGCACAATAGATCCTTCTGCTCAAATTCACCCATCTGCAGTGATTGGCGAAAGAGTGAAGATTGGCAAAGATGTTATTGTTTATCCAGGAGCCTTTATTGGAAATGATTCTGTTTTAGATGATAATGTAGTGGTCGGAACGAATTCTGTCATTGGTCACTATGCCTTTTATTACAAGAAAAAACCTACTGGTTATGATAGAATGCATACGTGTGGTTCGGTTCATTTAGAAAGAAATGTTGAGATAGGTGCTTTGTGTACAATTGATGCAGGTGTAACGGGTGTAACGAGAATTGGTGAAGGAACTAAAATTGATAATCAAGTTCACATTGGTCACGACACTGTTGTGGGTAAAAATTGTTTAATGGCAGCAAATGTTGGATTGGCGGGATGCGTGCGTATTGAAAACAATGTAATACTTTGGGGACAGGTTGGATGTGCGAGTGATATAACTATTGGAGAAGGCGCGATTGTTTTAGCGCAGTCAGGGATTTCTAAAAGTCTCGAAGGAGGCAAGACTTATTTTGGAAGTCCGTGTGCTGAAGTAAAAGAAAAATTTAGGGAAATGGCTGCGATACGAAGGTTGCCAGAGCTATTGGAGAAGATGAAATGATTGAACGTCTTGTAAAGAGTTTAGAAAATCAATTAAATGTCAAAGATTTCAAGTTAAATTCTTTGCTGGAGGTGACTTCTGCAATCAATGCCAATGCGGGTGTTGATCAACTAATCAAGATTTACGAATTTATTTTAAAGGAGCAGCTGGGTTTTCAGCGCTTCATTCTTTTTAATGAACAAGAGGGGTGGAACTGCTTACTGAAAATTGGGTTCAAAGGTCGAATCAAAGAAATTGAGGTCGAAAGGGATCTCTATCGATTCAGGGAAATCACTGTTATAGAATCTTCTCATTCAAAAGTATTGTCAGAGTTTGATGTGATTGTGCCTGTTTATCACAAAGGAAAAGCTTTGGCATTTCTGCTTTTAGCCGATGTAATCAAGGATAGACAGCGTATTACCGATAGTCTGACAAACGTCAATTTTGTTCAAACGCTCACAAATATTATTGTGGTTGCCGTTGAAAATCAACGAATGACGCGACAAAGCATTGTGCAAGAGCGAATAAAGAAAGAATTGGAAGTCGCATCAGAAATGCAGAAGTTATTGTTTCCGTCTGACCTTCCTTCGAATAGAAGAATGGATATTTCTGCAAAATATACACCGCGTCATGAGGTTGGAGGAGATTACTATGATTTCATTCCACTGGGTGATGAAGAATACATTATCTGCATTGCAGATGTTTCAGGAAAAGGAATTGGTGCAGCAATGTTGATGGCTAATTTTCAAGCAACGATTCGAACCTTGTTCAATTACCAGCGATTTGATATGGAATTCTTACTTGAAGAATTGAATAAAAAGGTCATGCGAAGCGCAAAAGGGGAGAAGTTTATTACCTTTTTTATTGCACATTATAATGCCAATTCCCGCGAGTTAACCTATGTGAATGCCGGGCATAACCATCCGTTCATAACCAATGGTAGAAAAGTAGAAATGCTTTCTTCAGGATGCATTGGTTTGGGAATGATGGATGAATTGCCATTTATAGAAGTCGGTAAAAAGCACCTAAAACCCAACACAACGATAGTACTTTACACGGATGGCGTAGTGGAGTTGGAAAATCAAAAAGAGGAGTTTTTCGGCGCTGATCGTCTGGTGAAACTGGTTCATAATTACTATCCGCTTAAAATGGAGGACATGAACAATCTGATTTTTTCGAAGCTCGACGAATGGAAAGGCGGATTGAGTTTAGTGGATGATACTGCGATTTTTAGTTGTAGGTTTTTTTAATATTTGTTAATTCTTTCTTAAGTAATTTAGTGTATACATCTGCACCTTCAGCATTTAAATGCAAATGATCATACCAAAGTCCTTTTTTATGAAACCTTCTTTCATATTTTAATGCGAAATCAATAAAATCAATATGAAGTTTATTGGAAATATTTTTGACCATGAAAATTCCCTTTCTCAGATAATTTGGGATATAATAATAAGGGGCATGAATTAAAATTAATTCTATGTTATTTACCTCGCATAATTTTTTGAGGTGCTTCAATTTCTTTATAAAGCTTAAATTTTGTCCTGAAAAATTTACTTTTTTCATTTCAAGAATTCCCTTTATCAATCTCCGATCATCACAGGTTCCTTTAACAAGTGGGATAAATCCATTTTCATATGTGACACAAATCTCTTGTAATGGATTGGTAATTATTGTGAAATTTTCTCCATTAAATCGATAACTTGAAAAAATATATTTCAATTTTTCAAATGGACCCCTTTCGTTAATCGTTTCCGAAATAAATGTGTTTTTACCGTAATAGTATTTTAAGTAACAAACATCTTCAATCATTCGTTTTTCAGAGGTATAATAGGCATCTTCCACTTCAATGTTGAAAATGACTGCCTTTTTTGGCATTCGTTTATACTGCGATAAAAGGTCCAATACCGCGATATTGTAATAAGTGTGCTTTGCAGCTTTCGTAATATTCGTTAATTTATTTCCCAAAAGTTTCGGATTAACCATTGTATTTACTCTTGATGAACCAATCACTATAGTGTCATAAGAACGTGTATTTTTTAAATAGGCATTCAAGTCTCCACCCGCATTCTCACAATAGTTATCCTCGTATTTATGAGATAGATGCTTTCCAATTGAATAATCAAGAAAGAAGATCATGCCTGTCATGATAAATAGGAAGAAAACAATTTTTTTCATCAAAATTGAAAATAAATGAATTGTGATCCCGTGTCTTTTCCTAGCAGGATAATCATGAAAAAGATCAACACGTAGAA
>JBIIQP010000110.1:0-8703 GCA_044341975.1 Crocinitomicaceae bacterium | reverse complement strand
CACAACACTGATTTCCCATCAAAAACGAATGCCGTTGAACTAAGTCGCGAAGAACTAGATAGTTGCTTGGAAAATATAATTCGTTCAACCCAAGCCGAGAGAGATAAAAACGACCGCATCATTCCCATTCGCAAAAAAATGGCACCTATCGCTGCTGTTAAAACACGATGGATACTTAATAAATTAGCCGTAAAACAAGTAGTTATTTCTCCCTGTTCGCTCAAAGAAGGAGCGCTGAGGTGAAGGGAAAAAGGGAGTTCAAAGAAGGTTCAAAAGTTCAGGTCTCGATACACCTCCTGCGTCGGCACTCGACCTGCTTTTGTCTTTGATCTAAATGTCTTTTGTCTTGAAAGTTCAAGAGTTCAAAGAAAGAAAGACTCATGACACCTTTGGTTTTCTTGACGCCTAAAAAAGTTTTTTACGTATGTCATTCCAATTGTACACTTTCGCGAATAAGTAAATGATTGCTGGTTGTAATAGGGCAATCGTAATAATACTCTCCCAACCAAATGAAGGTGGGTTGTAATCCTTGAAAAGCGCATCGGTTTGAAATGCTTGCCAGTCATTGGTAATGATTAACGCTGAGAATATATTATTAATGGCATGATACCCCATCGAAAGCTCAATTCCATCATCAAATACCGTTAACAAACCTAAAAAAACACCTGTCATGATATAGTAGGTCAACACTGAATACCCGAGCGTCTCAACTTCAGGATTTGCACCATGCACCAGTCCGAATAACATCCCCGTAAAGAGCACAACCATCCATCCTTTGGGTAAAAATTTTGCGGAAGATTGCATAAGATACCCTCTAAACAAAAGTTCTTCACAGGTCGTTTGCAATGGAATTAATAGAAGAGATATGGCCAGTAACGGTATCAAGCTTTTTGAATTGAAATTCCAAAAAACCTTACCAGTGAATTGGGTTGTCAAGTATAGAAAAACGCTTAAAATGATTCCCCAAATTAAAAAAGTGGTGAAAAATCGTTTCCAATCAAAATGCTTTCTGATCGTGAAGACGGACAGGAAAGATCGTTTGTGTATAAATCGAACAGATAGTAATAAGGCAATAAAAGCAAACACAAAAGGAAGGATTAGATATACCAATGTTGTGTTTTTACCTAATACTGAAGTAAGTTGATGCAAGTCCGCACCATCATAAGCAGACAACCCTCCTTCTTGCATTGATAATCCTATCAATAATGGAAGCTGTCCAATCAAAACATAGGAAAAAAGCACCACTGCCAAAGTCAAGAAGTAGCCAGATGGTTTTTCTCTTTGGGAACCTTCGGGATGCAGGAATGAATCACTCATGTTTCAATTCAATCGATAGATCAATTGAACATATCCTTCATGCGGCTAAAGAAATTGCGATCATTCTTGTCTGGATGCGGCTTAAAGTTTTCACTGTCACGCAATTTCTCTAGAATTTCTCTTTCTTCTTTCGATATCTTTTGAGGTGTCCAAACATTGATGTGTACAAACAAATCTCCATTTCCATAGCGCTGAACATGTGGCAAACCTTTCCCTTTCAAACGCAAAACCTTACCACTTTGTGTTCCCGGATCAACTTTAATTTTAACCTTTCCAGAAACAGTTGGAATTTCAATTGACTCACCAATAACTGCATCCACAAAATTTACAAATGCTTCATAATGCAAATTCTCTCCGTCGCGCTTTAGATCAGGATGTTCAGTTTCTTCAATCAACACAATCAAATCACCAGGAACACCATTGAATGGACCAGCATTCCCTTTTCCTGTAACGCTAAGTTGCATCCCCTCTTCTACTCCAGCTGGAATTTCAATCTCAATCACCTCCTCCTGGCGTTTCAATCCTTGAGCATCTGCATCACCTGGCTTCGTATCTATCATTTTGCCAGCACCCTGGCATGTTGGGCATGTCGACTGCGTTTGCATAGCTCCAATAAACGTCTGCTGGACACGCGTTATTCTACCAGATCCGTTACAGGTTTGACAGTTCTTGAAAGTGACTCCTGGCGCATTTACTAATTTATTGACCTTTATTTTTTTCTTTACTCCTTCCGCAACTTCTTCCAAAGTCAATTTGATCTTTACGCGCAAATTAGTACCTCTCGCTGCCCTTGAACCGCCTCTGCTTCCTCCAAAAGATCCTCCTCCACCAAATGCATTCCCGAATATATCTCCAAACTGAGAGAAAATATCATCCATGTTCATTCCGCCACCAAATCCTCCTTGGCCACCCATTCCTGCGTGACCAAAACGATCATACTGTGCTTTTTTCTCAGAGTTACTTAATACCTCATATGCTTCGGCTGCCTCTTTGAATTTTTCTTCAGCTGACGCATCATCAGGATTTTTATCGGGGTGATACTTCAACGCAAGTTTGCGATACGCTTTTTTGATCTCGCTTTCATCTGCATTTTTAGATACACCTAATACTTCGTAATAATCTCTTTTTTGACTCATGTCTTTATCAAGGAGTTGATATTTTTATTCGGGATAAACACCCTTATTATTTGAATTTGGAAGATTGCAACTATTGCCCGACGACTACCTTTGCAAAACGAATTACCTTTTCATTCAAGTAATACCCTTTCTCAACGTCATCGATTACCTTTCCTTTATCTTCCTCACTTGGAGCAGGAACATTCGCAATTGCTTCATGCAATTCACTGTCGAAAACAAGACCTTTAGCTTCCATTTGCTTCAAGCCTTTTGACTCCAATATCCCTTTAAATTTGTTGTGAATCAATTGAAAACCTTCTTTAACAGCATCAATATCTTCAACCTTTTCGTTATTTACTATCGCTCGCTCGAAATCGTCCAAAATGGTTAACAAATCCTTCAATATTCCAGCGCTTGCATTGCTGATAAGATCAATTCGCTCTTTATTGGTGCGCTTTCTGTAATTATCAAATTCAGCATAAAGTCGAAGGAAACGATCATTCAATTCTGCACATTTCTCTTCCGGAGTCAACTCTTTGCTTGTTTCTTCCTGCTGTGAATCATTCTCTACAGCTTCTTCCTGCATTTCTTCGTGTTTTGAAGTTTCCTGTTCATTCAGTTCGTTTTCCTCTGCCATAGTATTCATTTTCCGCGATTCCGACAAAGATACTGCCAATCTAAAAATTCGGACAGGTTGTCAGCGGAATATTTCAATAGAATGAAAAGTTGGCATTTTTTTTTAATTCTACCAGCACATTTAATGACTTGAACGCATTGAACTTTTGAACGCATTGAATCCTTTGAACTTCTTGAACCTCTTGAACTTTCAAGACAAAAGACTTGGAGACAATTGACAAAAGACTTGAACCTTCTTGAACCCTTTGAACTCTTGAACTTTCAAGACAAAAGACTTTTCGATCAAAGGCAAAAGCAGGTCGAGTGCCGACGCAGGAGGTGTATCGAGACCTGAACTTTTGAACCTTCTTTGAACGCCCTCAACGACTACTTTTTTGCCGATTTCGTTGAATATTTGCGCATTCTAGTCAGTTCTCGTAAATTTGCGGTTCATTTTTACTAAGTATTGAAACAGCTAAAGCCATTTCACGTTCTCTTTTTTGTAATAGGCACCTTTGCCATATTGGTTCCCGTGGTACATTACATTCCAGAGGACGGTTGGGAAATTAATGGCCTACCAATACGATTTTTGAGTGAAGAGAACTTCTTTACACCGGTCAAACAAGTCAAAAAAGATATTACATCGATTGTCGCCGAAGTTGATACAACTGCAATCGAAGAAAACGATCAACTCACACATTATAATTCCTCTTCAGGCAATATGGGTGCTCCTTCTGGGGGTGAATTATCAACAGAAAGTGAAACAGAGATTTTTTTAAGCGATACTGGTAGAGAAACGTTGCACCGCTTTTTTGAGACATTGCAGCAAGTGGCAAATGAAAAGTCTAAAATTCATGTGCTGCATTATGGAGATTCTCAAATTGAAGGAGATCGAATGACAGCCTATATTCGACAAATGATTCAGAATCAATTTGGTGGTAATGGGCCAGGTTTAGTGCCTGCTGTGAACGTTTACAATACCGTTGCCTTCAAGCAATCGTATTCTGATAATTTTATGCGGTACACTTGTTTTGGAGGCAAAAAACTTAAAAACAAACGTTACGGAGCAATGGGTTCGGCTGCTCGATTTGCACCAGAACTTGACAGTGCTGGAATGGCAGCTAGAACAGTTGAAGAGGAAGCATGGATTGAAATTGCACCGAACAAATCAGCTTATTCAAGAGCACGTGACTTCAACAATGTCAAAATGTTTTACAATAGTTGTCTTCGTCCTTGTGGATTGAAAGTCTTTCAAAATGGAAAACTTATTCATGAAGACAGTTTAAATACGGATGGCAAGGCGCACACAGTCGAATTGAAATTTGCGACCACACCTGGCAAACTGAAATTCGTATTCTCTTCTATTGCTAGTCCAACTATTTCCGGATTTTCGCTAGAAGGTGATTTCGGGGTTCAAGTCAGTAATATTGGAATGCGTGGCTCAAGCGGTACGATCTTTGGTTCAATGGATCAAGCACTTTTAGGAAAGATGTACGCGGAACTAAACACAAAATTAATCATCTTACAATTTGGAGGGAATTCTGTCCCATCCTTTCGTGACAGCAGTTCTGTACGAGCATATGCGCGTTACATGAAAGGACAAATCAATACCTTAAAAAAACTTTGTCCTTCAGCAGCAATATTGTTCATTGGTCCAAGTGATATGTCTAAACTAAATAATGGAGTTTTTGTTACCTACCCCCTTTTACCTTACTGTGTTTCCTTATTGAAAAAAACAGTTGTTGAAAATGGAGCAGGTTACTGGGATCTTTATGCAGCAATGGGAGGACAAAACTCCATGCCTTCATGGGTTGAAAAAGGATATGCAGGAAAAGATTATGTGCACTTTAGTAACCGCGGTGCAAGCATCGCTTCACAGTTGTTCTTTGATGCATTTGCTGCGGAATATGCCAAATGGCAAAAAGGCACTTCTTACACCCAACCTTAATACTTTGTGATGCGGGCGGGGTTTCTTTTTATTCTATTGTTTTTGACCTTTACAGGCAATGCTCAGCAAGAAACGAATCCGAACGATTCGCTAAATCGATACTTCCATCCCGAAATCTTTTGGCTGGATACGACAGTTGCTACACAATACCCGTTTATTGATCTTTCACTAAATAATTTTCGGTTTTATTCGCCCGAAGCGCCGAACTGGAAACATTTCTTTCGTGAATTTGATGCCATGACAGCAGAGAAAGATCGTAAATTGAATCTTTATCATCTAGGTGGCTCACACTTGCAAGCAGATATTTATACCCACGTGTTTCGAACATTTCTACAGACAAACTGGGAAGATTTATGTGGTGAACGAGGACAAGTTTTTCCATTCTCCATAGCAGGTACAAACAACCCTGCTAACTATAAATTCCGCTCTCCCAATAAATGGAAAGGGTATAGAAGTCCTGTTACGCGTCCGACAACTATTCACTATGGTTTATCGGGTATTGTTGCAACATGCGCAGACTCAATCATCAAACTTTCCTTTAAATACGACAGAACCGAAGTACGCTCTGAATTCAAATCTTTTAGAATTCTGCACAACAAAGGAATCCTCCCTTATTCAATAAGTATTTTGAATGGCGAATTAGGTATCGAAGATATTTTTACAAATGAATCTCTCGGCTACACAGAGTACTTTTTTAACAAAGAAATTGATTCACTGGATCTTGAATTCACCCGCACGAGTGCTGACAAGAATCCCCTTGAAATTTATGGTTTTACATTTTTAAATGATTCTCCTGGCTGCTCTTACTCTGCAATTGGTGTGAACGGAGCAGCATTGAATACATACCTTGGAAACGAAAATTTCGAAGAACAACTTTGCATCTATCCTCCTGATCTTTTCATTTTTTCTGTAGGTACAAATGATGCAAATGTTCCTTACGATCAATTCGATCCTCAGCATTATAAAAACAATCTTGAGTCATTGATTCAAAAAGTACTTCGTTGCAACCCCGATTGTGCAATTCTACTTACCGTGCCCAACGATTCCTATTATCAGAAGAAATACTTGAATAGAAATATTGAACGGCAACGTAACGTAATTATCGAATTGGCAGAAAAATACAAATTGGCAGTTTGGGATGTTTACGGCATAATGGGAGAGCTTGGGTCCTCTAAAACATGGCAAAATGCTGGTTTAATGCAAGCAGACCTCGTACATTTCACCCCACTTGGATACCAATTAAAAGGCAAACTTTTGACCGATGCGTTCCTTAAGTTCCTCGAGCAAATGAGAAATACCGAAAAAATGCAATAGTTTTGCAACCCAAATGGAAAGAATCTACGAAATATTCAGTTTTGCTTCCACCGACAGGATGGTCTTCAACAGATTGGATTTCTGGTTGTTCTTTTTGGCGTTTATGGTTGTTTTTTCAGCTTTGCACAAACAACAGCTTGTTCGAAGTATTTTCTTTACCATCGTCAGCCTATTTCTATATTTCAAAACATCCGGCTTATTTGTCGTATTGCTGGGTGGATCCATTATCGTGAACTTCTTTCTCGGTAAATGGGTTTTCAAAACAGAAAAGGAAAGCGGAAAAAAATGGATTATCGCCTTTGCCGCAATCTTCAATTTATTTTTCCTGGCATTTTTCAAGTATGCCTATTTCTTTACTGATTCTTACAATCAACTTTTTCAAACGAAATACGAAATTGTCAATTGGTTTGCTCAAATGGGCAATGGTTTCTTCGGAACGGGATTCTTTGAGACAAAAATTTTACTTCCGGCAGGTGTCAGTTTCTTTACTTTTCAGTCGATTTCCTATGTAGTTGATATCAAGCGAAAAGAGATAGAGCCTGTTAAAAATATTTTTGATTACGGATTCTATGTGACCTTTTTTCCGCACGTGATTATGGGGCCAATTGTTCGGGCACGCGATTTTATACCGCAAATTTACCAACCATTCTCACTGAATAAAGATCAGTTTTCTTCCTCTGTCATTCTAATCGTTAAAGGACTTATCAAAAAAATAATTCTTGCTGATTACATTGCCGTCCATTTCATAGATAAAATTGTCGACTCGCCGGAAGCCTATCCAGGATTTGTAAGTGTACTCGCCATGTGGGGATATTCGCTTCAAATCTATGGTGATTTTTCAGGTTACACGGACATTGCAATTGGTATTTCGAGGTTAATGGGTTTCGAACTTTTACCAAATTTCAATTCGCCCTACAAAGCAAACAGTGTGGCCGATTTCTGGAGAAGATGGCACAAGTCACTTGGTTCTTGGTTGCGTGATTATTTGTACATTCCACTTGGCGGAAATAAATCGGGTGGTTGGGGAACCTATATAGCTACAACGGTGATTTTCATCTTTCTCTTCTTCATTCTTCAATGGTACGAATTGATTTATGTTTACAGTATTTTAATGGGAATCTACCTCATCGGTGTACTCATCTCTCCTTCATTTAAACGCTATGTTCACCGCGACCTCAACTTACTTATAACAATGATTGTAGGTGGATTGTGGCATGGTGCCAGTGAGAATTTTATTATCTGGGGAGCAATGAATGGAATTGCCTTGGTGATTTACAATTATTGGAAAAAAATCTCTCCTTATGAAAACAAAAGTTGGTGGATTGTTCATTTCTGGAAGATCTTTTTGACCTTCAATTTTATCACTTTTACGCGCATTTGGTTCCGATTGGATGAAGAAGGAGAACCGATGGCCATGCTGAACCACATCTGGAATCATTTTGATTTTAAATGGGCGACATTTGTGAAAGTATTAGAAACCTACCAAAGTGTGTTTTGGATTATCCTATTTGGATTTGTCTTTCACTGGTTACCTGAAAGAACCAAGAAATGGTATGAATCGTTGTTTGCGAAATTCCCTATGCCGCTGCAAGCTATTACTGTTGCGGTAATTGTGATATTGATCTATCAAGCTGTTTCAGACACCTTCAAACCGTTCGTTTATTTCCAATTTTAAAGAACCTAAACTGTTTCTTTCTCCACAATCTCATTGAAAGGGAAACGCATAACAGCTGTAAATCCATTGCCTGAACTTGAATTAAATTTGACATTGCCCTTGTAGGCTTTGGTGCGTTCTTCAATACTGTTTAAACCAACTCCTTTGAGTAAATCATTCAACTCAACACCTTTCCCATTATCTCTGAATAGTATTCTCAGCTCTTCTCCATCTTTTTGGATGTTTACTTCAACGGATGTTGCTTCAGCGTATTTGAATGTGTTATTTGTTAATTCCTGGAGGATCCGGTACATGTTAACACTGAATCCTTTTTCCAATTTCAAATCATCTGCTTCAAAATTGAAGTTGAAAGATTCGTGGATGGTGCCTAATCTCAAGTAAAAATTCTTTAAAGAATTAATTACACCGGACACCAAGATCTCAGAGGGATACATATCGCGGCAAACCCTTCTCAAATCGGTAATTGATCCCTGCACTATATCATACAATTTATTGAAATCACTGACTTGATCTGGATTCTTACTTCCAGCCTGATTGACCAACAAGCTGATTAGTGTTAACGAACCACCCAACGTATCGTGCAAATCACGCGAGAATCGTAATTTCTCATTTTCTGAAGCTTCAAGCGCTGCTCTTTTTAATTCATTTTTTCTCTCAATTTTTAACGCTTGTTCTTTCTTTCGTTGCCTATAGAAGAAAAGTGTTACTAATAGACCGAG
>JBIIQP010000109.1:0-8734 GCA_044341975.1 Crocinitomicaceae bacterium | reverse complement strand
TTGGGGTAAAAGTATAAGTAGTTGTTGCTGTATTGCTCAAAGCCGGAGCCCAAGTTCCCGAGACACCGTTGGTTGAAGTTGTAGGTAAAGGACTTAAAGTAGCACCACTGCAAATGGGACTTATTGCATTGAAAGTTGGTACTGTAGGGGAAATTGAACAACAAGTATTACCAGTTATCCCTCCAATTGTGACAAACTGTCTTCCCGGATCGGAGCAGGCTGCTCGTGAGCTTAAACAATTTGACAAACCACCGGAAGAACAAGTATTAGGTGATGGTGGAGATGATGCAACATCAACAACAACACCGGAACTGTAAGTTATAGTAATCACTGTAGGTGAACCGCTAACAGTGAAGTTCACCGAACCATTCACACCATTACATACCGTATTTCCTATAACTGTGACAGTCGATGTCCCCGAGTTACTGATTGTTTGTTCAGAAGGCTGAACTGCTGTCGCTGAAACATTTCCGTTATTTGTATTTACAGTTACTCTATCTGTCCAAGCACCGCTGCAACCTAGTGCGTAACACGGATTATTTCGATTAATGTCGTAAATAGAAAATGTCGGGTTTAATACTGCAGGATTAAAAGTTAGTGTAACCGTGGTTGAAGTAGATGTGTTTGACCAATTATGATCAAGAGATAAACCTGTCCCATTCGTTGGGCTATAACTCACCCCGGCATCATCATACCTTGGGGAAGAATTCACGAAGCTCGATCCAACGACCTGAGTCCGCATTGTGCATGAACCTTGTGTATTGGTTATATCTGTTGATCCAGTTGGCCAAGTATTAAAACCAAAAAGAGTAGATTGCGAAAAGACAAAACTACACTTTAAGAAAAGAATTGTAATTGTTACGCCCTTCAAATCAAACATTATTTCAGAATTTTTAGTTTTAAAACGAAATTCCGAATTTACATCAAACCCTGTTTTAGAAGGTTACATACAAAATACATACATGCCCTATTTTTCTTCAACCAATAGAGCAAATAACCAATCACAACTATTCTCTTATCATCTTAATAAATTAATGTGTCCTATGACTTCAGCGGACGCATCGTTCTTGAGTAATTTGTACTGAATTAACCAAGTATATACACCATCCTGACAGATTTTTTTTTCTGAACCAATTCCATACGTTCCATCCCAACCAACTTCCGAATCATATGATTCAAAGACAATTTCACCCCAACGATTAAAGATCGTCAAAGGATAATCCTGAGGATCGAAACCAGATGTGAAAACAGGCATAAACAAAGGATTGTAAGAATCATCGTCTGGAGTAAATGCATTCGGAACATAAAAAATTAATTCTTCCGATATTGAAATAATACTAATTGCAGTATCAACACATCCTGCAGCAGATGTCGCAATGAGAACAACCTGATACTCACCAGCATTTTCGGAGGGAAACTCATGTGAAGGGTCAAAATCAGATGAAAAGTTACCATCACCAAAATTCCAGACATATGTATTTGCTCCTTGGGAGTAATTTGAAAATTCAACCTCTGTATCTAGCGTTGTAATTTGTCCTGGAAGATAACTGAATTCTGCAACAGGTAAGTCTTCAGCACAAAGCACATTATTTGCTGTAAAACTGGATGAACATCCATTACTTTCAACTGTTAGAGTAACATCATAACAACCTGGATTTGAAAGTGTAGTAACCACGGAACAACCAGACAATGATTCACCATTAGACAATTCCCAAACACAATTTCCACTTGAAGAAATACTTTCCAATTCAACTGTATACGGGACACATCCGACATTATCAATCTGAAAGAAGGCATTAGGTGTATCATTTACTGTAAGCTGTATATTATCCGAATCTACGCAGCCAAAAGCATTCGTACCGGTAACAGTATACACATATACACCCGCACTTGGTGTAAACACTGCACCATTTAAAATATTATCACTCCAGGTATAAGACGTTGCGCCTGAAGCATTCAATACCGCCTGTTGGCCTTCGCAAATTATGACATCATTACCTGCTGAAACATTAGGAATAGGATTTACAGAAACAATTAAGTTGTCTGTTGATGTACAACCATTCAAGTCTGTTCCTGTCACAGTGTATGCAATCGAACCAAGCGAAGGTGTAAAAGGAACATTGTTTACAACCGTGTTATTCCAATTATAAACCGATGCCCCAGATGCGTTCAAAATCACTTGCTCTCCATCACAAACAACTTGATCCTGCCCTGCATTAATTACAGGCGGTGCATTAACAAGAATGGTCATTGTAAAATTAGTAGCACATTGAGAAGAAGGCGGTGTAAATGTATACATCTGATTCCCAGAAACAGCTGAAGAAACGGCAGCATCCCAAGAGCCCGTAATTCCATTATTCGACAGATTACCTAAAACTGGAGGGTTCGTAAACTGGCACAAAGGAGCAATTTGAGTAAACACAGGTGAAACAGGTGAAACAACAGTAATATCAAGATTTGCGGTTGTTCCGCACTGGCCTAGCGAAGGAGTAAATGTATATGTTACAGTTCCAATGTTGCTTGTAGAGACATTCGGAGACCATAATCCCTGAATACCATTGATTGAAATAGAACTCAATACTGGTGGATTAGCTCCTTGGCAAACATCTGGAACAGGATCAAAAACCGGTACTTCGGATAACGAGTTTACGTTGATTGTCATAGTGGCCGTTGCAGCACATTGTCCAGAATTAGGTGTAAACGTGTAGTTGGTAGTTTGAGAATTATTCACAGGTGGATTCCATGAACCTATAATGTTATTAGAAGAAGTCGTTGGGAGAGGTGAAATTGGATCGCCTTGACATAAAGACGGGACTTGCTGAAACAAAGGTGTTGTCAAAGGATTAACAGAAACGGATAACGTGGTTGTATTGGCGCATTGATTACTATTTGGTGTGAACGTGTATCCAGCTGAATTATTTTGGTCGTATACGGGACTCCATCCTCCCGCTATTCCCTCCTAAGATGTCGTTGGCAGAGGATTAACCGAAGAACCAACACAAAGAGGAGAAATTGCAGCAAAAGTTGGTGTGACTGGTGGGCCGACATTAACAGTTAGTTGCGCAGTTGTAGCGCACTGTCCGCTGGATGGAGAAAAAGTATAAGTAGTTGTGGCCGTATTGTTAATGGATGGACTCCATGTGCCAGAGATCAACTCGTTTGAGACCGATGGAAGTGAAGGAATTGATGCACCGATACAATACGGTCCAACAGGATCAAAGCTTGGCACAGTTCCAGAATTTATCGTAATTGTCATTGAAGCACTTAGTGCACATTGTCCTGCATTTGGGGTGAATGTATATGTAGTCGTTGAAAGATTATTTATCCCAGGTGACCAAGACCCGGTCACGCCATTCGTCGAATTGTTTGGCAAAGGTTGTAAGGTAGCGCCTGTGCAAACTGGGTTTACTTGATCAAAGACTGGAGTTGTTGGCTGATTTACGGTTATCATCAACGTGGTTGTGCTCGCACAGTTAGAAGGATCCGGTGTAAAGGTATAATTGGTAGTAATTGTATTATTCAGAGCAGGTGACCAAGAACCTGTTATACCATTCAATGATGTTATTGGAAGAGGCGAAAGATTGTCACCTGCACAAATCGGAGCTATGGGATCAAATAATGGTGTAGGCTGAGTTCCTGCATTGTAAGTGATTCTAACTTCACCTCTTGCCCCTTCTCCACCAACTCTGGATTGATGATTGTTTCCACTCGAATTGCATGAATTTCTATTGTGTGAGGCCGCGCCACCACCTCCACCGCCAATGGCTAAACCTGGATTACCGTTCGTTCCAAAAAAACCGTTACCATAAGGTTGATTTATCCCGCTACCGCCATTCCCTCCACCGCCGTTACCGCCAGTTCCTGCAGCTATCAGACCTCCATTCGTTCCATTAGCGCTGCTGCCGGCACCGCCACCGCCACCGCCGCTTTTGTCATTTGTACTTGAACTATGCACTCCTGTGGCACCATTCCCTCCACTAAACACGGCTGTTCCATTCGAACCGCTTCCACCAGTTCCTCCAGCTCCGTTTTCCCCATTGTGATTAAAACTGCAACCAAAATTACAGCTCCTTACAATATTTGCAGCACCACCTCCGGATCCTCCAAACCCAGTTAGGGTGCCAGGTCCGACAGTTGCAGGACCAGAAAACGTGCTATTCCCTCCATTAGCTCCATTATTGGCTCTGTTTTCTCCACTAGCATTTACTGATGCTACTCCACCTGATCCAACAGTGATGTTATAAACTTGACCGGGAACCACAGTGTATGTTCGACTTGTAAATCCACCACCACCGCCACCTCCGGCAGTTGCACAAATCTCATCTCCCTGCTCACAATTCGAACCATTTCCACTTACACTGTTAAAACGAGACCAAACAGATCCGCCACCGCCACCACCGCCCCAAACCTGGACCGTTATTTCAGTGACACAAGGCGGAACAGTCCATGTGTATGTTCCAGGTGTTGAATAGATCTGAGATTGAGCTATAACACGATCGCATTTAAAAACAACGATCGAAACAAGCAAAATGATATTAAATTTGAATAATTTCATAACTACTGAAGAAATAAAAATCATAATACAAATGAACTACAAACCAGGCTTTTCAAACAAATAGACATATAGACATCGTATAGACAGTCTATCTAAAATCAAAAAAAAATAAATAATAAGCTTTTATAAGTCCCCTGAAAATTTATCCATTAGTAGGTAGTTTCAATTTTCGACAAATTTAAAGTGACAAATCAATTAGAAATCAATAAGTTCATCGACAATAAATAGACAAGCTTAAAACAATGTATTATTCTTGAATAAATTAAATTCAATCTTAATATCTTTTCACTTTAATAATCTTTTACTTTTAGAAAGAATTGTTTTTAGAATTTCAGAAGCGCATTTTACATGCCTACAAACATTCTTGGATTCAGATAGTTGATTTATGAAACACATACTTTTCTTCCTTTCAATATTTGTCACCTCTCTTTTGCATTGTCAGCAATTATCACCTATTGAGAAACTTCTAAATTGGGCTGAATTAAACATTGACAAATCGCCTGAGACAGTAATTCGGACACTCGAATATAAAATCCGGAAACTGGATAATCGAAACACATTTGAAAAAGCACTCATTCTGGATAAGCTTACCTTTTTTTACTTTTTCGATTTAACGAGTTATGAACTGGCTTTAAAAGCAGCTCAACGCATCGAGTTAGAATCGAGAAAAAGTGATGATATGCGTGTCAAGATTCTTTACTTCGAAAACATGGGAATGCTGTATTACGAATCCAAAACGAATATTTCTAAAAGCTTTTCCTATTTTAAGAAGGCCTATAGTCTTTCGCGTAATGAAAAAACAAATTTTCATGCTGGATATATACTAAATAATTACGCAGTTAGCCTAATGAATGAAGGCAATCTAGACTCCTCCTTAAAAAATCTGAATTTAGCATCCTATTATTGTAAAAAAAACTTTGATTATCGTCAGCACTCGATCATCCATAGCAACATAGGAATCTGTCATTTAATTCAAGGAAAAGCGCAACAAACAGAAACTAGTCTGAAAAAATCACTTTACTATGCCCAACTATCTAAAGGAAAAGATGACGAAGCAGAACGATGCTCATTTTTAGCGAGATTTTATTCAGACCAAGGTAAAACGAATGAGGCGATGAACAAAATTCTAGTCTCTTTAAAAAATATCCATTCTATCAAGAGAGCCAATTCAAAACTGTTTGTGTACAAAACATACGCTGAAATATTGGAGAAAACCGGACAAAATGAGCAAACATTAGTCGCTTTAAACAACTACATCAATTACCGTGACAGTATCGATTTTTCAAAAATATCCAAGCAACTACTAGCGATTGAGAGTTCCTTAAAAATTCAAGAGTTAAGATTTAAAAACAAGCTAGAGCGAACACAATCTGTCAATCAAAGAAGGACTGAGAACCTGCGATACACGGTTATAATCCTTTTACTTATTCTATTACTATCCATTGCCTTTGTGATTCTTTTAAAAATTAGAAACAGAGCAAGAATATCAAATTTAGAAAATCAGAGGATGATCCTGGAAAAAGAAAAGCTATCGCTTGAACTAATGAGTAATGAAAGAGAAGTCACATTGAAATCACTTCATATTTTCGAAAAAGACAATCTCATTTCCAATATTCAACAAAAGTTAAAACACTTGAGTAGTCAAACTGATGGTGAAATAAAAAATGAAATTCAATCTACCATTAGTGAGCTTACTTACTCTCTCAATAATAAAAGCTGGGACGAATTTGAATTACGATTTAATAAAATAAATCCCGATTTTTATACTAACCTAGAGCGAGACTTTCATAGACTTTCATTAAATGAAAAACGTTTGTGCGCTTTTTTAGTAATGGATATGAGTACCAAAGAAATAGCTGACATTACAGGTCAATCAGCTCATAGTATAAATGTTGCTAGAACGAGACTTAGAAAAAAGCTAGAGATTTCAAATAGCGATATACAGTTGGGTAACTTCCTTTCAAAATACAAGTAGTATTCTTCATAACATCATGATATATTCCTCTAATCCTACATTTTTTGTAAGGGACATTTTTTTACGCATTCTGTAACGCTTCGTCATTAATGAACTCATTGAGATGTTGAATACCTGCAATAGTTCTTCTGATCCTAAATTAAGTCGAATAAGCGTTGCCAACCTAAGTTCATCATCTGTTAGATTAGGATGTTTAGAACGCAAATTTGAATAAAACGCACTATTGGAATAGTTTAAAACATGATCAAGGTATTTCAATTGATCAGCGCGTTTCTCAGATTGTTGAGCCTGTTTCAGAAAAGTTTTTAGATCGTCAAACTCAGGATCATGGCTTTTATCCAAATGAGATTGCAGTCTTCCTTTCAATTCAGAAAGTTCATTTTTACGAACGTTTAATTCCACATTTGCCGAGATCAATTCCTCCTCTTTCCTTAAAATATCAATTTCTGCTTGCTGACGGATGCGTTCTTTTTCCAATTCCTCTTTTTCCGCCTTAATTCGGCTGAGCTCTTTCATTTTATTCAATCTATATATAATGAAGAACCCAATTAGTAAAACAAATAACAGTATGGTAATCAATAATGTGATTCTCCATTTGAAATTCTGCCTTTCAGAAGCATTTTTTAGATTTGAAATGATCTTTTCATCCTTTAATTTCTGTGCTTCGAATTTATAATCTAATGCAAAAGCCTGTTCTGATAACTTTACCTCTCTCAATGAATCAAGAAATAATGATTTTCTTTTTGCATAATAATAAGCACGATCAATCATTCTCCTTTTGTTATAGATTAATTCCAATGACTCATTTAACAAAGACTTGATCTGAAAGGATGATGAATAAACCAACAATTGTTCAGCAGCCTTAAGAGAACTCAAAGCTTCATCTGTAAGACCCTGCTCTTCTTGAAAAACACCCAAATATACTTGTGCTTCAAAATCATCATTTAAACCAGGAGTGTTCTTTGCAATCTTGAGAACCTTACGAAACTGATGTTCAGCTCTCACGATATCATTCAGATAAATATAACATACTCCTAAATTGAGTGCATTTGAAATTACAAATCTAGGGCTAACATCTTGTTTGGAATTTTTTGAAAGAGCTGCCGCTTCATTAAATAACCGCAATGCTTTATCTGCTTGATCAGATGATAAAAACACAAGAGCATAATTATTCAATAACAAAGGATCTTTTGGAAGTGAGAATCTTTTGCATAAATACTGTGCTTTTCTAAATTCTTGTAATGCCCTTTTTCGATCTGATTGTTCATGAAAAAACATAACACCTCTCCCATTATGGTATTGCGAGAGAATCCATGGATTATTTTTTCTTGCTTTAGCAATTTTCCGAACCTCCTCAAGATAAAGATGACATCTTTCAAGATTGTTTAATCGCACGAGACTGAAGCGACTTAAACTAAGCAACACTTTTACCCGAAACTTTATTTCTAATCCTTTTTGTGATAGCCGATCAGCTTTTAAAAGGGAATCAAGACATTCAGAGACGTTATCTTCTGAATGATCATCTACCCAATGTAAAATCCTTTCTATTGCTTGATCACTTTTATCTTTAAAAGCAAAAGCATCTGATAAAATGGAACAAAAAAGAAATATTACAATAAGATTTTTCATTGGGGCAATTAAATACTTGCCCGTTAATTTAATGAATATTTTATATCGTCATAAAGAACATGTAAATAAGGCTCCATACTATTCTTTGATAATTGTAATCGTTTTCTCAAATACATTCGGTTGAAGTTCCAACATTAAAAACATTAACTGCAGCAATAGCTGCATTAGTTCCAGTTACAATTATTGTATCATCCTATAAACCCAAACCATCATTGTTGATCTCATACAGTCAAAAATTTACGGCAACTTTTAGTTGATTTTGCTATCCAATGGAATGCTATCTGAGCCAAAGACTGAAAACCAAACAATAACATACTGCTTAATAGCAGATTGCGCATAGAGTGTAGCATAGAGTAATTTTCGATATGCAAATTACACTTTTTCTTGCAATTGAAAAAAGAGGTGGCAGCCCCTCAAATTAAGCATTAGAAAATCTATATGTATTCAATTCAATTGACCAAATTTAAGAATACATTCATGGTATTTACACACAAAACATTTCTCTATATTTGAACAAATAATTAATATGTCAAATTTTGTTTATTCCGTTGAAGAACGCTTTTTGCGTTATGTTC
>JBIIQP010000108.1:0-8814 GCA_044341975.1 Crocinitomicaceae bacterium | reverse complement strand
CCGTTGTTCGAAAGTAAAATCTTATTTTCATATTTTGCACCTGTGCCATAAAAATCATAACCACCTTGTGGAGCTTTTGTAGAAAATCCAAAAGAATAATCTGGCATGATTACAAGGTCTTCAGTGATTTTTGGAAAAATACCTGCAGAGGTAAGTTCTCCTTTGAGACGGAATGATAACTCATAAAAATTATCCATACTGTCAATTTCAAAAGGAAAAACAGTATAATAAAATCGTGAGCTATCATAGACACCTCTAGAAATGGTTTTTGAGTTGTAGTAAACAAAACAATTCTTTGCAATGATTAATTTAGGATACGTACTGATATCGGCGTTGTTTCCCGAGCGGTTTTTTGGATCATCAACTAATAACTCGCCAGTAATCCCATTTATCGTTCCTCTCATTGGGATAACCTTATTTCCATCCTCAGGCTTCAGTGGTCTGACGCGTAAAAGTGATTTATAGGTCTTCAACAAATTTATTTTATTGTCATTGTAATTAAAGTTTGCACTTAACGCTTGAATTTCAATTTTACCTGAATTAACCCAACCACTGAACTCAAAGTTTCTATTCTCCTTAACAACTACGCGACTTCCTTGCGGAAACACCTTGGTAAATTGTTTGTCAGAAAGAGTAACGGCATCAACAGCATTTAAATCCAGCTCCAGCGTTCCCAAGTTCATCTTTCCAAAATAGGTCATCAACCTTCGTTCTTCCGCTTGTTTCGCATAAAGTTCGATCATTGCCTGAAGATTTTTATCCTCTTTGATTTGATCTTCAGTGTAGCCCTTCAACTCTTTTGGTCTGAAATCTGAAACGAATGTCAAATAGTCATAATCCTTTCGCTTTGCTTTCCCTTGAACAAAATGATCAAGTTTCGGATTTATAGTAACTGTTTGGGCCTCTAAGTCATAGTTTATAAATCCGTATGTAGATAGATCAATTAAAATTGGTCGCGCTTGTTCAATCGTTTTACTCAAAGCAGAAGCCGCCTTTCCTTCATTGATAGTAAACTCATCGTACTTGTAACAATATTTCCAAAGTGATTGAAGCGGATGCACAGATTCAAGTCCTTGTAATCGGTCATACAAACGTTCATCAAAGTATGCCTTCGATTCAAAACTTGCCATTCGCTGTTCCTGGGAAGTTCCGAAATCATAGGTGAAGTAAACGTCTTGATCGTCTGTCTTCCAAGTCATTTTTGCGACATACATGTCTAACTGATGATAACTATCACCAAAAGGAGCCATTCCATTTCCTGTTTTGGTCCTAGTAAATTCTATGATTTTCTTTTCCATGTCATACCCAAAATGACAGCCAGGATGAGTTATTGAATCGCCTGAATTTAAATACAAAGCAGTCGAAGAATTATTACTGGAAATACGCGTTGGATAGATATAGATAATTTGAGCCGCTGCTTTCACAAAGACTTTTCCATTTCGATACAAAAGCATTTTTGCAGGTTCTTTTGGTGTTCCCATTCCCACAAAACTTGCACCCTGCATGGAGAATCCACCATCATAATCCACATCAGGCTTGATGTTCTTAATGATCAATCGCTTCTCATAGGAAAGGAATTGAGGGTAAATTCTGTCCTCTTCTCTATTTATAGTAAACGCTCTATCCGAAATTGACCCCATAATTGGATTGGCAAAGTATTTTGTTTTCAAAAGGACTGAATCAGCGTTGAAATTGGGTGTTTTACAGGATACATCATAGCTTTTCAATGATGCATTCGTTTCATCTTTTGACAAACCTACCTTTTGCCACGTAACGATTCCACCATTTCCATCCCATCTTTTTAGAACGGGATCGTATGTCCCACTTGTATTAAAAACAACAACGCTATCACTATATGGATGTTCGTCTTTGGTTTTAGTATTTCTATTTACAACACGGCAAATCAAATTACCGCCTTTGCAGTTAATAAACGGTTTATCTGTAAACTCAAACGCATACTCTCCACCTTCATAGAACCAAATAAAATTAGATGCATCTGAGATTTTTCGTTCAGAAAAGAATCCGGCAGATAATTCTATGAAATCCTCAAATTTCTTTATGTTTTTTCCATCAAGTAATTTATCTACTGAACTATGCCACGCCTTGTAACTATTCACCGATTGCCTTCCCTTTACAAAAGAATAAACTGAAAAAACATATTGATAAATCTCAGGGTAAGGCTTGAGATTTTTAGTCGTCATTAGGTTGCAAGTCTCAACCATTTTCGTAAAATAACTTTCAGGAAAATCGCTGGATTCAAGCAGCATTTGTGGCAGGTTCCTTTTTGCAAAATCTGAAAATTCTCCTTTTCCAAAATCAGTTAATGATTTTTCAAATTCCTTCACAAATTTCTCTCTGTTATTGGTAAATGTTTGTGAAAACAGCGTTGATACACTTAGGGTAATCAACAAAAGGAGTAAGCTTTTCAACTTCATAATCTATCACTTATTAAATTCGATGGCAGCCCAATTATCTTTGCTCAAGATACGATTTTTTTTAAAACCGATTACCTCTGCGCAAGCTATCAATTCATCGCAATCGGAAAGAAAGAATCCACTTAAAAAGAGTTTTCCATTGGCAATCAGTCGATCATAATAACCTTGCATATGCGCTTTCAATACATTTTTGTTGATGTTGGCAAGAATTAAACCAAAATCACCTTCCTCTATTTTATCAATGTCACCGCACAATGTTCTAATTTTCCGACAGGCATTTCGTACTGCATTCTCTTCCGTATTTTCAACAGACCAGTCTTCAATATCAACTGCTAAAAGATCTTCAGCACCTAATTTTTCAGCAATGATTGCAAGTACACCTGTTCCCGTTCCCATATCTAGAACTTTCTTGGGTAGTTCATCCAATTCAAAAAGTGCTTTCGACATCATCCATGTTGTTTGATGGTGCCCTGTCCCAAATGACATTTTTGGGAGTATTTCAACGATTAATCCTTTGTGCTCTTTACGATCGTGAAATGGCGCTAAAATGGATAAATACTCCTCAACATAAACGGGTTGAAAATCAGCTTCCCATTGAGCATTCCAGTTTTGCTGAGCAATTATTTTCTTCGACCAATTGACTGACAATTCTTCGGGCACATCCTCTAAAAAGGTGTTTGATTCCGGCTTAGCCACATCAATTTGACCCACCTGCGCATATGCTAAAATGCCCTCTTCGGTTTCCACAAAACTTTCAAATCCGTTTTCTGCCAATTGACAAATCAATACTTCAGCCCAAGGTTCTCTTGGCTGAAGTTGAACGGTTAATTCTAAGTAATCCATTAAAATGAATGTATAATCGCCAAAAATGAATCCGACTTCAGTGAAGCGCCACCAATTAATCCCCCATCAACATTCGGACAAGAAAATAACTCTTTAGCATTGGAAGCGTTACAACTTCCTCCGTACAAGATAGAAATTGAATCTGCGCATTCTTGATCATACTGCTTTGCAATCCATGATCGAATGGCACTGTGCATGTCTTCAGCCTGCTCTGTTGTTGCTGTTAAACCTGTTCCAATTGCCCAGACAGGCTCATAAGCAATCACGCACTTTTGAATTGCTCTTTTGTCTAAATGGAATAGACTTTCTTCCAATTGTTTCAAGACATAAGCTCTTTCTTCTCCTGCATTTCGCACTTCAAAAGGTTCACCACAACAAAATACTGGTGTTATGCCGGCACCAAGGGAAGCATCTACTTTTTTCTTTAAAAACGAATGTGTTTCATTAAAAATACTTCTGCGCTCCGAATGACCAATTAAAGCAAGTTCAACGCCTACATCTTTTACCTGAATTATAGAAACTTCCCCTGTAAATGCACCGGTTTCTTGAGGGTAAAAATTTTGAACGCCAACTGAGAAGTGATTTGCGTTCTCTGCAACTTGACTGACATATGGAAAACTTGGAAAAACTCCTACCTTGACATCTGTAATAGCTAAGCCATCATTCAGTTCTTTGCATAAAATTTCAACTTCCGTTTTGTTCAGGTTCATTTTCCAATTACCGAACACCATTTTTTGTCTGTTGCCCATTGCTTTTAAAAGCTAATTAATGAAGGATGAAATTAGCAAAAAAAGCGATAAATGGACTGAAAAACGAAGTACTTTAAAGAAGATTCATGAGTAAACTCAAATTTAAAGAAATTAAAATTATTCTTTCAATCACTTTGCGATTTTTACCAACTCCTTATCTGATGTATTTTTCAAAATATC
This sequence comes from Crocinitomicaceae bacterium, assembly GCA_044341975.1. Classification (GTDB taxonomy): domain Bacteria; phylum Bacteroidota; class Bacteroidia; order Flavobacteriales_D; family Crocinitomicaceae; genus M0103. The sequence goes on along the minus strand of JBIIQP010000108.1, from coordinate 4,607 downwards.
CAATAGAGACTCTGGATTAAATGGTTGCTGAATCATCTCGCAGCGACCACTCTCAAAACCTAATACGCACGACTTACATTTTTCTTTTTCTGTGATAACGATTACTCGAAAATTATTGTCATAGAGATTCAACTTCTCCCTAAATTGTTCGCATGACAAGTCATTTAATTGCCCTCCTAATACAATTATTTCAGGCTGTAATTTCCTTGCTACTAAAACTCCTTCATTCCCTGTACTGCATTCTGCAATAACTTCGTAATTGTGATCACAATTTAATATTGTTTTGATCATTTTTCGAATGAAAAGTGATCCATCTACAATAATCACCTTGGCAACAGTTTTCTCACTCATCTTCGGTTGAATTTCGTTTGTTTCTACAAAATTGAATGAATTAAACTATAGTTAATGTATAGTTAATGTATTATTAACTGAATTAAGTGTTTCTACTTAGATGAGACTACTTAAAAATCTATTTCCTTTTTAAAGCGTTCTATTGAAGGAGTTTGCAAATGAGCAAATTTGGCTTTTACAATTCCATTTTCCACCACTAACAAACATGGATTAGAACGCGAAATTGCTTTTAACTCCGTTTCGTCATTTACAAAGGAGGCTACGCTCCAATTATTCGATTTTCTGAAATAATCAATCGAAGCAGGCGATGAACTTGTAATTAAAACAAAGGGAATTTTATGCTTGGAACAAAATGATTGTAAATCTTTGAATCGTTGCAGCCTCGTCCAATTAGCAGTTTTCAAATCTCGCGTGCTAACAATAACAATTCTCTTGGCATGTACAATATATTCCCTTATTGAGAATTCTTTGAGGCTCGGCAGACTATTTTCCTTTATTCCTTGAATGAAATCGAGTCCCAATTCAGCTTCAGTTAAGTTTTTAACCTTCACTTCAGGATTGAATTGCTCAGTAATAGAAGGCAACTTTGCAGCGATTATCACTTTTTGCTCCGAACGTACAAACTTGAAAAATTTATCATTCCAAAGCAATTTGTCATCCATGTATTCCTTTTCTGAATAGGCCTTTTCTTGTCCAGTTTTCCTGTTCTTGAGTATGAACGTGTTTTCATACTTACCGTTGACACCATTGTTCATTTGCCACGCTAAATTCTTTCCAACTGCATATGGTCGGAAGTCTTTAACAGGATCAAAGTTCATGACATACAAAACAAAAATTCCTGTAATAAATGTCACAGACAAGATACTTCCCCAATAATTTGAGAAGAATGCGCCACCGACTCGCAATACCCACAAAGCTCCCACAAAAACCATTATCGTGAAAAGCAACGGAAAATACCAGCTAAAAAGAATGCTCAAGAGTCCAACAATACCTAAACTCCAGAGCAAAAACTTTATGTTCTGTCGGGCTTTATTGGGTTGTATAATCCATTGAGCGAGGAAAACCCATATTACTAAATACAAAAGGTAAAAATCTTTAGCAAGCGATTCAGAAGGAGTTAACGATCTTCCGGCAGAACCTTTGAAAGCATCTCCAAAACACCCGCAATCACTGACACATTGTGGATGGGCCTGTTCATCTACAATAATTGAAGTTGCATTTTTCTCAACTATTACAACCTCTTTATTTTTCTTCGCGGTTTTTAACAGTTCCTTGGCGGCATCACTGTTAACATCATAAACATTTCGATCCGTGAATGATTTTGTTGGATCGCACGTTGCTGTATGCCAGGTAAGAAATGTGAAAAAAAGCATCATGATCATTGCTGACCACGCCGTCAATTTAATTTTTCCACCGATTAAAAGTAAAACACCAATGATAATTTCTAAAACACAGATGACGATGCCAATTCCCAATGCAGAACCAATCAAATTTTCAAATGAAAAATCAGGCGCGCCCATTATTTCTTTTAACCTGTAAGCCAAAGCACCATCCTCGAAATATTCTTCTAATTTGTATGCAAAACCAACAGGGTCATTTGCTTTGATCAACCCGGAAACGATAAAGATACTGCCGACCAATGCGCGGGAAACATTCGCCATCATCATTCTTCCCTTGAAAATAATGATACCAACTACTCCTACCAAAAAGAATAATCCACCTAAAAGATTAAACGAAAGTTGACTGCTTGCAAATAATTCGAGATTACCTAATATTATTAATAGAACGCCCGCTAAATTAGATCCAACAAAAAGTGTATTGAATAAAAAAGAACGTCCTTTGACTGTTTTTAATTCTTTCATGCGGTTGGCTTCAAACTATTACTTGGAAAGATGAATCAATGAAAAGACAGCGTAATTCAACATATCAAAATAATTCGCATCAATACCTTCACTTATCAATGTTCGACCAGCATTGTCTTCAATTTGTTTAACCCTTAAAATCTTCATTAAAATCAAATCAGTCAAGGAACTAACGCGCATGTCTCTCCATGCTTCTCCATAATCATGGTTTTTCTTTTGCATCAGATCAAATGCCTCGTCTTTGTATTTATCGTAAAGTACAGTTGCCGTCACCTCATCCAATTCCATCTCGTTTAACTGCGTTTCACATAGTTGAATAATTGCCATAATGCAATAATTTACAATGGCTATAAATTCACCTTCTACATCTTCACCAACCTTGTTCTCACCTGTCTCCTGAATCGTTCGAATTCGTTGCGCTTTTATAAAAATCTGATCGGTTAAAGAACTTGGTCTCAGAATCCGCCAAGCAGTTCCATAATCTTTTGTTTTCTTCAAAAATATATCTCTGCAAACATTGATTACATTTGTATATTCCGACGCTGTTCGATCCATTTCTATTGACATGAGCATTTCAAGGGCTGAAATTACACATTTTCCTAAAAAGAGTTCCTTGAGAATAAAGGATAAATTGATCGACTTGGGATCCCCTAAGGTTATGGGTATTATAAATGCCACTCCTGATTCCTTTTTTGCAGGTAGCAGAAAAACAACTGTCAAAGACGTTTTGAAAAGTGCAGAAAAAATGATTCTCGAAGGAGCTGACATTATTGATTTAGGAGCTTATTCCAGCAGACCGGGTGCAGAATTTGTTGATGAGAAAACGGAATTGGAACGCATAGTCGAACCGCTAAAAGAACTTAGAAAAGAATTTCCTCACACACTCATTTCTTTGGATACATTTCGTTCTAAAGTTGCCAAACAAGGTATACAACTTGGTGTCGATATTATAAACGACATAGGCGCCTTCGATTTGGACAAAAAAATGATCGATGTAATTGCCGAAACAGGAATTGCATACATATTAATGCATGGTGCGAGCAACCTTAAAAAGATGCATAATGCAACTGTTAATGAAGATATATTCAGAGATATCTGCTATTTCTTCTCGAATAAAATCAACATTCTTAAAGAAAGAGGACTTACTGAAATAATTATAGATCCTGGATTTGGATTTGGGAAATCAATTGAGCAAAACCACCAATTAATCAATCAATTAGAAATGCTAGAGATTTTAAACCTTCCAATTTTAGCAGGAATCTCCAGAAAATCAATGATTTACAAAAAACTAGGGATCAATTCAGATGAATCCCTAAATGGTACAACCGTTCTAAATACGCTCGTCATTCTGAGAGGTGCTTCCATCTTACGCGTTCATGATGTGAAAGAGGCAAAACAAATTATTGATCTACTTTCTTAAAGAAATTGTAAAAAGATATAGCAATAGTTACATCTTAATTTCTTATTATTGGAGTAAAGAAAACTAACTAAATTCAAAATGGCTCTATTCCGCATTCTGGTTATACTTCTGTTATTTCCAAGTTTTCTATTTGCTCAAACTGTTGTTTGGCAAGAGGATTTTTCCAATGGCTGCTCAGTTGGCTGCTTGGGAAACACTTACAACGGTGTGAATGGTTTTTGGACAGAAACTTCTACGGGGACGCAAGGATCTACGGCGAATCTATGGTTTATTTCCTGTGCGGAGAACAATACTGGTGTTAATAATTGCAGTGGTAATTGCGGCACTACACAAAATGAGACCTTGCACATAGGGATTATGAATGGCAATCCATCTTGCACGACAGGTGATTGCGGTGCCAGCTTTGAAGGAGGTGTTTGTCCCCCACTGTGCTCTGCAACCGACATGCGCATAGAGTCACCCACAATCAATCTAACAGGAAATAATGGTATTACATTGAATTTTACCTATATCGAGGGAGGTGATGGTTTAAACGACAATGCTACTTTGTGGTATTACGACGGCACTACTTGGATGGAATTGGCAGATCCTGCCTCAACCAACAATGGTTCTTGTAGCCCAGGCGATGGTCAATGGACAGCATACTCCATTGGTCTACCTTCATCAGCCAATAACAATCCAAATGTTAAGATTGGATTTCGCTGGAAAAATAATTCTGATGGTGTTGCTGCCCCAGTTTCGTTTGCAGTGGACGACCTTTCTTTAAGCTTAATCCCTCCAACTGCAAGTTTCACTGCTTCATCTACAACGATTTGTCAAAACAATTGCATTACATTCAATAACACAAGTACCTTCCAACCAGGTGCAACTTTTGCCTGGAGCTTTGGAAATGGACAAAATTCAACCAGTCAAGATCCTGGAAGTATTTGTTACCCAACAGCAGGAACCTACACAGTAAGTTTAACTGTTACGGA
>JBIIQP010000107.1:0-8861 GCA_044341975.1 Crocinitomicaceae bacterium | reverse complement strand
TTGTCGCTGTGATTGCGGTCCGCAGCTGCATAAGGCAATGGAGATGATCGAAACGGAAGGTAAAGGAGCCATCATTTATATGAATCAAGAAGGTCGGGGCATTGGACTCATCAATAAATTGAAAGCCTATAAATTGCAAGAAGAGGGTTACGACACATTAGAAGCAAACATTAAATTGGGTTTCAAAGGTGACGAGCGCGATTATGGAATTGGTGCACAAATCATACGTGAATTGGGCATTTCTAAAATGCGATTAATGTCTAACAACCCAACAAAACGGACCGGTTTAATTGGTTATGGATTAGAGATCATTGAGAATGTTCCACTTGAAATAGAGAGCAATGAACACAATGAGTTGTATCTCAAAACGAAGCGAGATAAAATGGGACATGTTTTAAAGCTTAAGAAATGATGCTTTCAGCAAAGGGAATCAAAAAATCATACGATACATTACAAATCCTGAAAGGAATTGACTTGGAAATTGCTGAGGCGGAAGTCATTTCGATTGTGGGATCATCGGGTGCAGGAAAAACAACTTTGCTTCAAATACTCGGAACATTGGATACGCCTGATGCGGGAAACATTCTAATTGCAGGAACAGATCCATTTACATTATCATCTAAAAAATTAGCGGCATTCCGCAATGAATCAATTGGTTTTATTTTTCAGTTTCATCAATTACTTCCAGAATTTACCGCTTTGGAAAATGTTATTATGCCTGCATTAATAAAGGGTTTAAACATTGCAGATGCGAAAAAAGAAGGATTAAAATTGCTTGATAAAATTGGTCTATCAGAACGAGCTGAGCACAAACCATCAGAATTATCGGGAGGAGAACAACAGCGCGTTGCAGTTTGTCGCTCCCTCATTAACCGACCAAAAGTGATTTTTGCTGATGAACCTTCCGGAAATCTGGATTCTCAGAATTCCAACGAATTGCACAACCTATTTTTTCAATTGCGTGATGAATTCAAACAAACGTTTGTTATCGTAACACACAATGAAAGTTTGGCAAATATGACCGACCGAAAATTGGTAATGAAGGACGGTTTGATCATTGCATAATGAAAGCGGATGAACTGAAGGATTTCCTGGATTTCAAGGCAGAACAATATGAAAAACCTGAGTTCTTGCAATCTGATCCAATTATTAATTCTGCAGCAATTAGGTTCAATATGTTTATTCGGATAACTTAGATATTATTTAAAAGTGTATTTATATCTGAAATTAGAGAAAAAACCTCATATGAAGGAAGTTATAAACAAATTGCCGATAAGTATTGAAGCAGGTAAAACTTTAGAAATTGATTTAAAAAGTGATTTTAATATTATCAATTCTATGTTTACATTAATTCCAACAAATGCAAAAGGCGATGTTAAGTTTAAAATTACCAATGCAAAAAGCAATTCTATTGAAATAACCGCTTTAGTTACTACCGGAATCACACTACCATTGGCTTATAAACCATACAAAGGACTGTTTGATTCAACGAAAGAAGAATATTACGTTTTGGAAATCACTCCAGAAAATGATTTAGAAGGTTTTTTTTCTTGGGCGAAGGATTGCAATAGGGAATTGATTTCAACACATGCTAGATAATTTTAATGAACATTGATAAAGAAATAATTGACTTCTTAAATGAAAAGGCTCTACAATACAACAATCCCAATTTTATTGAGTCTGACCCTATTCAAATACCGCATCTTTACTCATTGAAGGAAGACATTGAGATTGCAAGTTTTCTGACAGCAACTATTTCATGGGGAAATAGGAAGATGATTATTAAAAACGCACGGAAAATGATGAACATGATGGGTGCTTCACCTATTGATTTTGTTATTTCTCATGAAGACCACAATTTAGAAAAGCTTGATGGCTTTGTTCATCGTACATTCAATGAAATAGATTTAAAGTTCTTTATTAAATCACTAAAAAATATCTATCTCAACCATGGTGGAATGGAGACTGTTTTTTCAAAAAACATCAGTCATCAAAGTGTGTTACCCGCAATAACTGAGTTCAACAAAGTTTTTTTCTCCATTGAACACCCCTCGAGGACTACCAAGCATATTAGTGACCCATCCAAAGGTAGTTCATCAAAAAGAATAAATATGATGCTCAGATGGCTTTGCAGAAAAGATAATAAAGGAGTCGATTTTGGTGTTTGGGAAAGTATACCTCAATCAATTTTATCTTGTCCTCTTGATATTCATTCGGGAAATATAGCGCGTAAAGTTGGATTAATAAATAGAAAGCAAAATGATATAATTGCTCTAAATGAACTAGACAAAAATTTAAGAATTTTAGATAGCCAAGATCCTGTCAAATATGATTTTGCTTTATTTGGTTTGGGGGCTTTTGAAAAGTTTTAATTGTGCGCAAAATGGCAACGAGCTTAACCTTATGCAATGATAAAATTTCAGTTTCTATTAATACTTTTGGTGCTGAACTGATTAATTTAAATCGACTAGACAAAGAGAACGTATTATGGAGCATGGATGCAACATTCTGGAATAGAACAGCTCCAAATCTGTTTCCAATTGTTGGGAAACTAAAAAACAACACTTACCATATTTCCGGTAAAGAATATACAATGACCCAGCATGGATTTGCACGTGATCAGCTATTTGAGGTTATTGAACAGTCCAATATTTCTGTAACATTTTTATTGAAATCAAATAAGGAAACACGCAAAAAGTACCCCTTCGATTTCGAATTCAATGTCAAATACCTGCTTCAAGAAAGTGTTTTAAAAATTGAATACATTACAAGAAACCTTGGCGACAGCCCTATGCCCTATTCTGTTGGTGGACATCCAGGTTTTCAAATTCAAAAAAATATTTCAAATTACACGCTTTTATTTCCGGATGGTATAAATACTGTGTCAAGACATTTATTGGAAGATTCTTGTTTTTCAAGTGAAACAGAAGATATGATTGTCGAAGGTGGATTAAAGTTAAATGAACAGTTATTCGAAAGAGATGCAATTGTTATAAAGAGTCCTTCTTTTGATCAATTAACGTTGATTGATGAAGCAAATTTGGCTCTTTTAACTGTTCAATCAGATAATTGGGAAGCAATAGGTATTTGGACAAAAAAAGACGCTCCTTTTCTTTGTATCGAGCCTTGGTGGGGTTTTGCAGATTCTAAAAACACATCTGGTAACTTATTTCAAAAGGATGGGATTCATATCTTAGAACCGGGACAGACGGAAACTGTATCCTATTCAATTTTAGTGCATGAATAATTGTAGAACCAATTACTGAATAAAGCGCTTTCTAGTGAAAGAAGCACCAGTTCTTGAAAAGTTTTAACAATCATTCCTTACGCCCCCTACTAACACATATTTTTCCTTACATTTGAACTATGAAATTTGTGTATCCGGAATTTCTTTGGTCCCTTCTTTTACTGGCTATTCCAATAATTATACACCTCTTCAATTTCAGACGATACAAAACCCTTTATTTTTCGAGTCTACAGTTTATAAAGCACGTTGATCAACAAACAAGGTCCACTCAAAAACTGAAACATTTATTGGTTTTACTTTCGAGGATTTTCGCATTAGCAGCATTGATAGTTGCATTCGCACAACCTTATAAACCAGTCTCAGCAACTAATTCAACTGCAGGAAAACCAGTATTAGCAATCTATATTGACAATTCATTCTCCATGACAGCGAAAGGCACAGAAGGTGAATTACTTTCCGAAGCCCGTGAAGTAGCTAGAAAAATTATTGAAAAAGCATCTTTAAACACCTTGATATTGCTTCATACCAATAAAATGAGTGGAATAGAACAACATTTCATAAGTAGAGCTGAGGCGTTAGATAGATTAGACAAAATAACACCTATCCCACTGACCCGCCAAATCGATGATGTGATTGCGTGGCAGAGGAATTTTATTGAGAAAGAAAGCGAAACAAATCAACGAACTGGTTCAAAACAACATATTTTACTTAGTGATTTTCAAAAATCAACCACAAAATTTGATGGAATAGCTCAGGATAATTTGAGTTATTATTATCCGATTATATTTAAACCCCAGGAATTTGAAAATATTTGTATCGACTCGGTTTGGTTCACCTCTCCAATTCGTAAAGTTGGATCAAACAATGAATTGAATATTCGTGTCGTGAACAATAGTGATCAAGAAATTACAAATGCAGAAATTCATTGTGACATTGACGGAGTTAAACGTGATGTATTTCTGGATCTTCAAGCCAAAAGCAATTCTACCACCGTTATAAATTACACAGAACGTTCTTCTGGAATGAAAAAGGGTAAAATATCCGTCAATGACAAACAACTTTTCTGGGACGATGACTTTTATTTTTCTTATACTGTTGATAATCAAACTGGTGTCTTAGTAATTAACGGAGAGGGGGCTTCACAAGCCGTTACTACTGTTTATTCTCTCGAGAAATATTACAATTTAAAGTCTATTGAAGAAAATGCATTCAGTCTGGATGAGCTTAAAAATATTGATCTTGTAGTTGTGAATGGAATGAATGAAATTCCATCTGGAGCGATAGACGAATTAAGATCATTTGCCCAGTCGGGAGGCACGTTGGCATTGTTTCCTGGACCCAAAGCTAAATTAGCTGATTGGAATAATTTGCTCACGGATATTAAGATGCCAAATCTCAATGCACCGACTTCAGCTGGGTCAAGAATTGACAGATTGATTTACGAGGATCCATTCTTCTATGGCATGTTCGAAAAGAAAAAAGACAATTTGAATCTTCCAGCTATTAAAAAATATTATCGCCCAATACCAAGCGGAAATAGTGCTTTTTTTGAATTGATTAAACTACAAAGTGGCTCACCTTTACTTATGAGATCTGATGGTGCCTTGAATGTATTTTTATTCTCAGGATCATTAGATAGCGAGTTTGGAACATTTACAAGTGATGCCCTTTTTCCTTCGGTCCTTTTGAGAATAGCAGAAATGAGTCAGCGAAAAGCTCCTATCTCGCTAACCATAGGAAAAGAATCATACTATCCTTTGTACAAGAAACAAAGCAGTGAAACACCTGTGCACTTGAAAAATGGGAAGGTAGATTTCATACCTAGAGTTCAGAAGGAAGGGTTAATTAGTTACATTGCATTGAATGGCGAAGAGGCCCTTGAAATGTTGCCTGCAGGTTGTTATGAGCTAATTGATGAAAAGACAGAAGCAATAGTAGCTTTAAATTATGACCGTTTAGAGTCGTCAACTGATTGTTACACAAAAGATGAAATCCTTAACCAAATGGAAGAGCAAGGAATAAAAAACATCAGTTCACACGAAGTAAACGAAGGCCAAAGTGTTACAAAAATTGACATTGAAAAACCTTTTGAATATTGGAAGCTATTCATTGCGCTTTCATTGGTATTTTTGCTATCGGAAATGGCTTTAATTAAATTCTGGAAATAAATAAATTGCAACACATGAAAATTTTACTCAAAAAAGTGAAAGTTATCGATCAGACTTCTAGTCATAACGACATGATTGTTGACCTTTTAGTCCAAGATGGAATCATTGAGAAAATTGGTGCTGAATTGAATGAGAGTGAAGCAGAAACTATTTCAGGAAACAACCTATTTGTTTCTCAGGGATGGGTGGATTTGAAAGCACATTTTTGTGATCCTGGTGAAGAACACAAGGAAACAATAGAAAGCGGACTTGATGCTGCGGCTTTTGGTGGATATACTCATGTTGCAGTATTGCCAGGCACTCAGCCTCCAGTCGATGGTAAAACCCAGGTAGAATATCTTTTGCGTCGTGCTGAAAATCATGTTGTGAGCATACACCCAATTGGTGCAATCACGGAACGTTTGGCTGGAGAAAATCTTGCTGAGATGTACGATATGTATCAGTCCGGGGTGCGCATGTATTCCGATGATCTCGTACCTGTAAACTCAGGTATAATGTATAGGGCTTTGCTTTATTCAAAAAATTTCAATGGCAAAATAATTGCTTTTTCAAGAGATAATTCATTGGCTGGAAAAGGAATGGTTAACGAAGGTGAGGCTTCAACAAAAACCGGTTTAAAAGCAGATCCAACTATAGCAGAAGTCATCCAGTTAGAACGAAATTTACGTTTATTAGAATACACAGGTGGTAATATCCATTTGACCGGAGTTTCTTGTGCAGAATCGGTCGCACTAATTAAAAAAGCCAAACAACAAGGGTTGAACGTTACAGCTGACACACATGTGATGAATCTCATCTTCAATGAAACAGATGTACTCGGTTTTGACTCCAATTTCAAAGTAATGCCTCCTTTGCGAAGAGAAAGTGATCGAATAGCATTGTGGGAAGGAATCAAAGATGGTACAATCGACACCATTGTATCTGATCACAGACCGTATGACAAAGAAGAGAAAGATGTTGAATTTGATCATGCTTCTTTCGGCTGTATTAATTTACAAACAGCTTTTGCATCTTTATCCAACTGCGCTGAATTCGACTTAAACAAAGTAGTAGATGCAATGAGCAATCGTGCAAGAACTATTGCGGAAATAGAAAAGCATCCCATTGAAATAGGTCAAAAGGCAGATTTAACGATTTTCGCCCCTTTTGAAGATTGGAAATTTGAAGAGCAACAGATAATTTCAAACACTTTAAACAGTGCTTTTGTTGGTAAAGTTCTCAAAGGGAAAGTTGCTGCTGTTATCAATAACGGTAAATTAGCCATCAGAGAAGACTAATGCCAAGTAAACGTTCATTTTTAAAGCAATTTCTCAAAGAGAAGAAAATGGTAGGGTCCATGACACCTAGCTCACGATTCCTTGCTGCAAAAATGCTTGAAAATGTCAATTTCGAAACAACTCAAGTCATTGTTGAATTAGGCCCCGGAACAGGGGTTTTTACTGAAAAAATAATTTCAAAACTTGGTCCAAATGCACATTTACTTGTTTTTGAATTGAACGAACAATTTTACAAGGCATTAAAAGTTAAAATAACCGACCCTCGAGTTACTATAATCCATGATTCAGCTGAAAAAATTGAAGACTATTTGAATCAAAACCAGCTTTCAAAGGCAGATGTTATTATTTCATCATTGCCATTGGCGAATTTCCCGGAAGAACTGAAAGAAGCTATTTTAGAAAGTTCGAAACGTTCATTGTCGGAATCAGGCAAATATGTTCAATTTCAATATTCTTTGGTATCTAAGAAAAACCTAGAAAAAGTCTTTTCAAAAATTAAAATTGGTTTTACGCCATTCAACTTCCCTCCTGCTTTTGTTTATACGTGCAGTGTTACGAATTAAGCCGACAGAAAAATCAGTGCAACTCACATTAAACTCAATACGCACAGAAATGGTATAGTAATTGTTTAAATTGGTTTCAAATACTTAAACCATGAAAACAAAAATTGATATCCGAAAATTCCTTCAAAAAGAAGGCCCAAAGCCGCTAAAAACATATGGTTTCGACCAAGCAATAACTGGTCTTGGGGTTAGAATATCGCCGAGAAGTAATTGATTACATTTCAAATCCACCTTCTCCATTGGTGGATTTTTTATTGTTCATTTCCAGCTTACCGAATTTGTAAGAGAAGGTAACATAGTATCTCCTGGTCAACCACTTATACTCCATCTGTTGACGCACATTGGGCTGGTCGAGATCCAAATAAAATCCTTGAACATTAAATATATCAGAAACACGACATCCCAGCGACCATTTTCCGGCTTTAAAAGTTTTCTCAAAGGCTATATCTGTTGGTGCTTTGCGCTGGACTTTGCCCTGAACAGAAACCCGAGGAGCGTTATACGCAGCAGAAACCTGAATACTTGCCGTTTTTTTCCAGAAATCAATGATACCATTGTATTTGCAATTCCAAATATATCCTTCAACATTCCAATTAGCTGCTGCATAATCATCCACATAGCGAATGTAGTTGCCATTGAATGAAAATGTATTTCTAAACCATTTTGTTGGTTTGTAGACAAAAACGAATTCTAATCCAACACTATGACTTTGATCAATATTAGAATAGGTCGTGCCCGAAGTAGTTGCTGTATATTCTCTTACGCGCATTATCATTCCGGTTGAATGACGATAATAAACACTTGTCGTTAAAGTAACTTTTGGTTTTTCAATCATGTACCCCAAATCATACGAATCTATGAATTCAGGTTTCACATATGGATTCCCTCGCATGAGGTTATATGGATCAGCATAACTTGTGAAAGGATTTAGCATCGCTGATGTTGCGCGGTTTATTCTTCTCGAATAACTTAGACTGAATTCCGATTTTTCTGTAACGGCATAACGCACATGGCCTGAAGGAAAGAAATTAAAATAATCATTCACGATTTTTATGGAATCAGAAACAAGATTGGGAATCTGATAGGCTTGTTCAAATCGAACACCAACTTGGTATTTAAACTTCTTTATCTGCTGACCATAAATACCATACGCACTGTAAATCTGCTCTTTATAGGCATAAACAAAATTAGAAAGCGTGTCAGCAAGAAACTGACTTGAAAGCGTATCTTCTTTTTCAGAATAGGTATCAATAAGTTGATCACGGAGAATTGATTTTACACCTGTTTCCATTCTTCCATTTATCGCAGGAAAAAGATACGTCACATCAAGCTGACCTGTAAAAACATTGTTCTTTTCAAAATTAAAAAGTCGCTGATTCAAAGCAGAAACCTGAAGTGGGACATTGTTATTATCATAGAACTGCTGTGTATAATAGCCTTGAATAGAATCTGTTCCAAGAGATTGATTGAAATCAGCAACTATATTTCCTTTGTTCTCCTTGAATTCGTATCTATAATTTAAATTGAAATCAATGTTTTGTTGTTGAGTGGGATCAGATGAAACTCTTTTCCAATTGAGATAGTCGGTTGTTAAATTATTCGTTTG
>JBIIQP010000019.1:0-29683 GCA_044341975.1 Crocinitomicaceae bacterium | reverse complement strand
ATGAGAATACTTTAACTGTATGGAAACCTCCATCTTCAAAGTAACGACCACGCATTGGTTTAAAGTTACCCAAGAAACATCCAGATTCATTTCTGATATAAGGACCACCCCAAGGATATTGAGACAAGTTCAAATCTCCTCGAGAAGCTCTTTCCCATTCAGTTTCAGTTGGTAAACGGAAATCATTTACAAACAAATCTCCCATGGCAACTAACCAATTGTTTAGTAATTGAGTTCTCCAAACAGCAAATGCTTTAGCTTGAACCCAAGTAACACCAACCACTGGATAATTATCGTAAGCTGGATGCCAGAAATACATATTCGTCATTGGGTCATGGAATGAGTATGTAAAGTCTCTCACCCAACACAACGTATCTGGATAAACATTAATTACCTCATCAATAATGAATCGTTGACGATTTTCATGTCCTCTAATCGCATTGTTCTGACCTTTTTTATTGAAATAACCTAGGTCTTTATCTTGACCCTGCGGTTCTTCAGTAAACGGATGCGGAGGGGTTTGAAGTTCACGATGTTCCTGAACTAATTTATTCCCTTCTTTATCAATTCCATTTGGTGTAATGTTAATTCGGCCTCTTTGAGCAGCTTCACGGTAATCTATCCAATAGTATTTGAACATAAGCTTTTGCTTGTCCATTTCTCTTCTTTTGTAATAGCGTTGTGGCTGAGGGTAATACAAATCTGCCAAAACAGGAACAACTTCAGGATCTGAATAATCCAACTCTCTGTCCCAATTTAACGCAAATAAAGAACGGTTTAATTGACGATCTGATGGGTCGTATTCAACATACTCCAAAGATCCTTCATCAAAATACTGATCTTCATAATTGATCCAACGTTGCGCTGCATCGTCCTCTTCAAGACCAAAATAAATTTTTTCTCTAGCAATTGAGTCTCTTACCCATTCAACGAATTGGCGGTACTCATTATTAGAGATTTCCGTTTGGTCTATATAAAACGCTTGAACAGAAACCGTTTTTGCTCTCGTCTGATGCAAAAAAGGAACGTCCATGTCGTTCTCTCCCATTTGATAGGAACCAGATGGAATATACACCATACCAAGCGGAATTTCCGGATTGTAAATAGGTCTTCCCAACGCTCCTGTCAGGTGCCCGGTTCTTGTACTACAAGAAGCGAATATGACACCTATCAGTCCAAATAACAAAAGCTTTCTCATTCTACTTAATTTAACGTGTTCCGGATACAACATTCAACAATCTACAGGATCTACTATTTTGCTTTGTAACGGAACCGCCCCCAAAATGGTTACAAATATTCAACTTTTTTTTTAATTCTACAACCATCTAGGATGATTCGATTTCGTAATCGGTGGTGGTGGCAGATAAAAACAATACTTCAAAAGAATTTCATGTGAGCCTCTCGATACGCTTGCCAACTTGTTGGTTGTAACATCGTACGAGTATCCAATTGATAAATTTTGAATCGGCATCCAACCCAACATAACGCCCACTGCGTCCACATTTCTGTATGTTAGACCACCATATGCAATACCTCTCCACATGTAGCGAACATTTATGTCCCCACTAAACTTAATCAGTTCTGTTCTCAACAATGCTTGGATATCAATATCACCGCCCCAAACATTTCGAATTTTTTTACCTCCCATCAAATAATAATGGCGAACTGTTTGATAAGATTGCGTGCCTGTGGCAGTATTTTGCTCAAGCAATGATTGTGACAAATGTGTTGAAGACAAACCAAAATAATAATCGTTGTTCCCTTTGAAATAAATCCCAAAATTCATATCTAAATTGGTGGCATTAAATCCAACAGGGAGTGTATTATCTACTGTGGTTGTTGGCGGAACCCATACTGGGGACATACCAAAATTAATTATACCCACTCCTAAACCGATTCCCAATGTACCGGCATCACCCACTTGTAAAGGATAAGAATAATTCAATAAAACATTGTTTTGACGGTTAAACCCAATGGCATCGTGGTAAAATGATAAGCCAATTCCTCCAGGAAAAAATCTGTTCATATTTGCCGCAATATTAAACACAGCTGAATTTGGCGCTCCATTTACCTTATCCCATTGATTTCTATAAATGGAAGTCAAACAAATGCCATCATCAATTCCTGTCTCACCAGGATTAATGCTCATCTTATCATAAATAAAGTGAGTAATGAGTTTATCTTGCTGCGCAAATGTGGTTGTTGCCCAAAATGATAAACAAGCAAGTAAAGTAATTTTTCTACTCATATAGCTTCAAAAACAAAGTGTTGAGTCAAAATTCGGTTAAGAATTCGTCTAATTTGGCGCTAAAAATAACTATTTTTTATATAACAATGACAAATTTATTCTTCTTCTAAAAGTAGTTGTCACTATTTAACAAAAAGTCTGGGCATTGTGAAGAATGAAAAACTGTTATCCAAGTTTTTGATATGTTTTCCACCAGAGATTAGGAATTTCATTTTTCATGGCTTGTTCATAGTCCTGCATATCACATGGCACTAAGTGATGTCTTTCATATTTAGATCCTGCTTGTGGAGGATAAGGAACTTCCATCCACCATCTTTCAGATTTATTGCTTTTGTAAAATATTACCTCGTCCTTAAAGTCATCCCAATGAAATACCAAATGATTTGCGCTAACAATGCAGATGCTGCACCAGGTTTCTTTTCTGGAATAAAGTTGAAGACTCCAAAGCTTGTTAATTTATCGCTTATTCCTGCGTATTTGGAAATTTGACAAATCTGATCTGCATAAAATCCATTGGGAGAGGTATAATTCACGTTCAACAACTCTGATGCGCGAATACTTTTAAAATCAATGCTCAATATGTCTGAATTTCTGAGATGCGGTTCTGCTTTTCTAAAATCTGCATTGAATTCACCCAAACGACAAATGTCAAAGTAAAGCTTTTCAAATAATTCAAATTCAGCTTTTGAAGCAAACGGCGCCTGTAAACCAATATTTGCGTGGTTAAAAAGATAACAAGGCCTTTGCAAAAGCAATTGACTTATAAAACCATCCGAATTTGTTTCACTGTCGGGATCACCCAAATCGAGCTTGTGATCAACACAGCATAAATTAATTGTTTGTTCGAGCTTTTCATATCCTTTATACAAGGCCAAAGTAAGGTCTTGACTTCCCCCCACTAACAACGGAACAACTTTTTTCTTTACCAATTCTGCAACAACTTGTCCGACTGCAAAATAGGTGTCATTCAATTCATTACCAGGCAGAATATCCCCCAAATCATACACTGGCATTGTCCAGTCTATTCCCCTGAATAATTCGTAAAAACTACTTCTAAAAGCATCAGATGCAGAAGACTGTTGACTAGAAAAATTCTTGTCACCTCGAAATTCAGGAACATAAATGAGCGCTACACCACCCTTTTCTATTTCAGGAAAATTACCTTCACTATGGCGAACAATCGTACCTCCAATTGTAAACTCACTGAATTCCCCTTCCAATGAAACAGGAGAAAAATAAATAGAGATATCCTTCATGCATCTTGATTTTGTTCAAAACTATATCAAAGCTGAATAGTCTGACAAGGCCAACATGGAAAGTATTGAAACAACAGATGTTTAAAAACCGAAATATTACTTTTTTCGGGCTGTCTTTTTCGGTGCTGTCTTTTTCGGTGCTGACTTTTTAGAAGTGGTCCCTTGGCTTTCCGCAATTTGCAAACACTCCTCCAAACTCAATTTTTCTGCTTCCGTTCCTTTTGGTAATTTGAAATTATTTTTTCCAATTTTCAAATATGCCCCCCATCTACCGTTGAGCAACTGAACATCTTCTCGTGTTTCGAAGGTCTTGATCATTTTATTTGCATCGTCTTCTTTCTTCGCAACAACGATTTCAATTGCTCGTTCTCTCGTCATTGATAATGGATCTTCGCCTTTTGGAATTGAAGCAAAACTTTTTCCATGCTGCACGTAAGGACCAAATCGACCAATATTTATTTTTAGATCGAGACCTTCATATTCACCCATATTTCTTGGTAAATCGAAAAGCTTAAGCGCCTCTTCTATCGAAATAGAGTTGATTGATTGCTCTTTTTGCAAAGAAGCGAATTGCGGTTTTTCGCCATCCTCCTGCTCATCTCCAATTTGAATCATTGGTCCAAAACGACCAATTCTTGCCAACACTTTCTTACCCGAAACAGGATGTACACCCAAGATTCGTTCTCCCGTTGCTCTTTCAGAATGTTCTAATGTGTTTTCAACGTTTTTGTGAAAAGGGTCGTAGAATTCATGAATCATATTCGTCCATTGAATCAACCCTTTTGCAATTTCATCAAACTCTTCCTCCACCTTTGCAGTGAAATGATAATCCATGATGCGTTCAAAATGCTCCACAAGAAAATCTGTTACAACGATACCAATATCTGTTGGCGACAATTTATTCTTTTCCTTTCCAGTAGTTTCTGATCGCTCTTCCTTGGAAATTGAATGATTGGACAATTCAAGTACAACATAATTGCGTCTTTCGCCTTCACGTTCTAGTTTTTCAACATAGCCTCTTTTTTGAATCGTTGAAATAGTCGGTGCATACGTTGACGGTCTACCAATTCCAAGTTCTTCTAATTTTTTAACCAGAGATGCTTCAACATATCGTGAAGGTGGTCTTGAGAATCGTTCCATGGCAACAATGGATTCTTTTTCAAGCTTATCACCTTTTTGTAAATCCGGCAACAATCCTTCACCATCTCCTTCCTCCTCTTCATCTTGCTCCAAATTTGATTCAAGATATACTTTTAAGAAACCATCAAATTTTATTACTTCTCCTTTTGCAACAAATTGTTCTGCAATACCTGGAGCAGCAATTTTTACTGTTGTACGTTCCAACTGTGCATGCGCCATTTGAGATGCAATAGCTCTTTTCCAAATCAAATCATAGAGTTTCTCATCATCTCTTTCTCCTGAGATAGAATGTACTCCAAAATCTGTTGGACGAATGGCTTCGTGCGCTTCTTGAGCATTGCCGCTTTTTGTTTTATATTTTGTTGGTTTTGAATATTTTTCGCCAAAAGCCCGCGTAATTTCATTTTCAGCACCTGTGACAGCTGTATCAGATAAATTTACAGAATCTGTCCTCATGTAGGTGATTTTTCCAGCTTCATAAAGTCGCTGGGCAACCGACATCGTTCTTGAAACTGAAAATCCAAGTTTAAGACTGGCTTCCTGCTGCAATGTTGATGTTGTAAAAGGGGCTGCCGGTGATTTTGTAGCCGGTTTTTGTTGAACATCTTCAACCGAAAAATTGGCATTATTGCATGACTCTAAAAATGCCAATGATTCTTTTTCACTTGTTAAATGTTTTGAAAGTTCTGATTTAACTTTCCCCTTAGGAGAAGAAAACAAACCATTAATTCTGTAAAACCCTTCCGTTTTATGCTTTTCAATTTCACGCTCACGCTCCACAATTAAACGCACAGCAACTGACTGAACACGGCCAGCAGACAAACTTGGTCGAACTTTTTTCCACAAAACAGGTGAAAGTTCAAATCCCACAATACGATCCAACACACGTCTAGCCTGCTGAGCATCGACTAATTCCTTATTGATTTCACGCGGTTTTTCAATCGCTTTCAGAATTGCGGTTTTTGTAATTTCATTAAACGTGATTCGTTTGGTATCTTTTTTTGCAAGATCCAAAGTTTCATATAAGTGCCATGAAATTGCTTCCCCCTCGCGGTCCTCATCGGTAGCGAGCCAAACCGTTTCGGCTTCCTTTGCTAACTTTTTCAACTCAGAAACAACTTGCTTTTTATCAGCAGACACTTCATAGTTTGGTTTAAATCCGTGTTCAATGTCTATAGACAGACCTTTTTTAGAAAGATCTCTTACATGCCCAAAACTAGATTTTACAACAAAGTCCTTTCCAAGGTATCCCTCAATAGTCTTTGCTTTAGCGGGTGACTCAACAATTACAAGATTTTTAGCCATGAATTTCTAATTTTTTGTTAGCAGGTATTTAAGCGGTGCAAAATTAAACGTATTTGAATCCAAAAAACAACCTCTTGCCATGACCTTCTATCTAATTATTTATTTTAACCATAGGTTAAAGAAAATTTTTATAATTCAAATATTTTTTTTGAACATTCTAACAACTTAACGTTTTTTAAAACTGACATTTTGACACACTCTGTAAAATTGGTTAGTTTTGCACCCGTTTATAGCATATCACATTTTGATGGAAACAGGACAGAACAAAGTTATTGATGAGGGGAGGCAAGGCGAAGCTACAATGGTAGACATTGCACAAGCTGCAAATGGCAAGAAACTTTATGTTGAAAGCTACGGCTGTCAAATGAATTTCTCCGATAGTGAGGTCGTTGCATCTATCATGACGAAAGAGGGATATTCTACAACAAGAAATATTGACGAAGCAGATGTTGTTCTGATTAACACTTGCTCAATTCGTGAAAATGCAGAAACGCGTGTTCGTAATCGCTTGACTGAATTCAAGATAAAAAAAGAGACAAATCCTGAACTGGTTGTTGGTATTCTTGGCTGTATGGCTGAGCGATTGAAAAAAGCGCTACTAGAAGAAGAAAAATTAGTTGATCTCGTTGCCGGGCCCGATGCTTACAGGGATTTACCCAATTTAGTTGAAGAAGTTGGAACGGGACAAAAAGCTGTAAACGTCTTACTTTCTCGTGACGAAACCTATGCTGATATTTCTCCTGTTCGACTGGATCAAGGCGGTATTTCTGCATTTGTGACCATCATGCGTGGTTGCGACAATATGTGTTCCTTCTGCGTGGTTCCTTTTACTAGGGGGCGCGAGCGTTCTCGTGATCCGCAAACAATTGTAGAAGAATGCAAAGACTTATTTGCAAAAGGGTACCGTGAAGTAACATTGCTTGGTCAAAATGTTGATAGTTACCGTTGGAACCTTACATCAAAAGGTGAAATCAAAGACGCTGAAAAACCAACAACTAATTTTGCACAGCTTATGGAAATGGTGGCGCACGTCTCCCCTGATTTACGAGTTCGTTTTTCCACCTCACATCCGAAGGATATGACAGATGATGTGTTGGAAATCATGGCGAAGTATGAAAATATCTGTCCGTATATCCACTTACCTGTGCAATCAGGAAATTCTGCTGTTTTAGAAAGAATGAACAGAGGGTATTCCCGTGAATGGTATTTTGATCGCATTGATGCAATTAAAAGAATCATCACTGACTGCGCTATTTCAACAGATATTATCACAGGGTTTTGCGGTGAAACAGAAGAAGAACATGCTGAAACATTGAGCTTAATGGATGCTGTTCAATATGACTTCGCTTATATGTTTAAATACTCAGAACGACCAAAAACACTTGCGGAGAGACGATTTGAGGACGATGTACCAGAAGATGTAAAAGGCAGACGACTTAATGAAATAATTGACAAACAATTACAACATTCGCTTGCATCTCATAAAAGACAAATAGGTAAGATTTCGAAAGTATTGGTTGAAGGATTTTCAAAACGATCAACCGAACACATGTGTGGAAGGGATGGAAGAAACTCAATGGTCGTGTTCCCTAAAGGTGATTTTACCAAAGGAAACTACGTTTTGGTGCGAATTGATGACTGCACTTCAGCTACCTTGTTAGGTGAAGTTGTCGAAATACTTGAACCACACAAAAGATAAGACAAATGAACCTGCAGCAAGTCAAACAACGTTTTGGTGTCATTGGAAATGCCCCACTGCTCAATAGAGCATTGGAAGTTGCAATTCAGGTTGCACCCACTGATATATCTGTGCTCGTAACAGGTGAAAGTGGTACAGGTAAAGAAATAATTCCACAGGTAATTCATCATTTGAGCTCACGTAAACACGGTGAATATATAGCTGTCAACTGCGGCGCAATACCAGAAGGCACAATAGATTCTGAGCTTTTTGGGCACGAGAAAGGATCTTTTACTGGTGCTCATGGCAGTAGACAAGGGTATTTTGAAGTGGCAGATGGCGGCACAATATTTCTAGATGAAGTTGCTGAATTACCCATGCAAACGCAGGTAAGATTGCTTCGCGTGCTTGAAACCGGAGAATTTATCCGTGTTGGGTCATCAAAAGTTATCAAGACGAATGTAAGAGTTGTTGCAGCAACCAATGAAAATATGCAGCGTGCTATTGCCTCAGGGAAATTCAGAGAAGATTTGTTTTACCGCCTGAGCACTGTTCCGATTGCCCTTCCGCCACTTAAAAGTAGGCATGAAGATATACACTTGCTTTTTAGAAAATTTGCAAATGATTTCGCAGACAAATACAGAATGCCTGCTGTTCGATTGACGGAAGATGCAGTGCAATTGATCAACCATTACAGCTGGCCTGGAAATATTCGACAATTAAAAAATCTCGTCGAACAAATATCTGTTATTGAAACATCAAGAGAACTTTCAGCGCTTGAACTAAACAATTATTTACCTGCTGAAAAAGAGAAAGTTCCTTCGGTTGTAAATGAATCAGGTAGCGATAACTTTTCTGAACGAGAATTGATGTACAAGTTTCTTTTCGATATGAAAAAAGACTTGACTGATTTAAAGAAACTTGTTGTAGAATTGCTCTCTCAAGGAGGAGAAATGTCGCTAAACACGGACCAAACGGCAATGGTTAATCGGTTTTATCAAGATGTAAACCCAGCAACGATTGCTCAACCAAGAATTCTGCCGCCTGCGAATGAACCTGCACCCGATTTCACAATTGGTAATCAGGATTTTGATTTTGAAACACATGAAGAAATTGAAGAATCCCTATCCCTTGAAGACAGAGAAAAGGAATTGATTCAGAAGGCGTTGGACAAACACCGAGGAAAAAGAAAATATGCTGCTGCTGAATTGGGTATTTCAGAACGAACTCTATACCGAAAAATCAAAGAATACAATTTGATCGACTGATGAAATTTCTTTTGTTTCTTCCTATTTCTTTGCTCCTTAGCGCTTGCTGGCCGAGCAGCGTTTCATTTATTGATAATGGTTCGATGCCCGAGGAATGGAAAACATTTTCTGTTCGCACATTGGAAAACAATGCACCCAACACACCAATCAGTTATGCCCCTCAATTGTCTGAACAGCTGAAAGATGGCATTCAAAACAACACACGCCTTTTATTGAATCCTGAAACTGGAAAAGGTGAAGTCTATGTAGAAGGAAAAATCAATACGTACAGTGTGACACCAGTGGCTATTCAGGAAGGAGACAATTCTGCACAGAACCGTTTGACAATCAGTGTTCAATTCACTATCTTCGTTTCCGCCCCAAAGGAAGAAAAAATGAATCTCACCAGTACACGATTTGTCGACTTTGACTCCAATACAGATCTGGCAACTGTTGAGCGCACTTTGTTGGAAGAAATCAATACACAAATTGTTCAGGACGTCATCAACAAACTTTTATCCAACTGGTAGTGCTGAACATTCAAGACATAGCTTTTCGAATTGAACAACCAGCAACTTTGAGCGTTCAAGACATCAATGACTTGCGCGATATGACGGAAAATTTTCCGTACGCTCAAATCTTTCCAATTCTTTATCTAAAGGCTTTATCGAATAGAAAAGATGTTCGATTTGACGAGGAACTTACAAAATATGCCTACCGTATCTCTGATCGTATTCAGCTTTTTGAATTGATCCATAGTAAAGAAGAAACAATTATTCTTCAGACTCATGATCTGTCAACTGAAACTGAAATAAATACGTCGTCAGATGAAGAAAATCAATTAGAACTAATCGTTCAAGAAACAAATTCTGAACTCCCTAAGGAAGTTGAGCAAGAACTTATTTCACCGAACGCAATCGTAGAAGAGAGTGAGGAAGATGTAGAAGAAGATGAAATAATTCCTCTAAACATTCGCGGGGCGCAATCCACCGAAATTCAATCTCCATCAATATCTGAAGAAGAAGAGAAAATTTCTGCAGAAGATGAAGATTTGTTTGAAAAAGAGCTGTTGTCAGAGGTTATTGCTTCAAGTTATAATTTGGATCACCTTATTTCAGAAACTGATAGTGATAAAAAAGAAGTTCAAGCTGAAAATATAGAAGCACAAGAAACGGAATCTATGGATTCAATTGATGTTTCAGATGAAAACGCAGCAAATGCTTCAGAAGAGAATAAAAGATCATTTTCATCTTGGCTCAGATCAAGCGCGAATTCGAAGCCAGAACTTTTTGACGAGGAAAAGGCGCGAATTGAATCAATTCTGGAACAATTCTTAAAAGATGAACCGAAAATAACGCGACCAACAAAAACAATTGAGGCGGAAGAAAAACCAAGAAAAGAATTTTATTCTCCTGCGAAAAAAGCCAAAGAAAGCATCAGTTTAAACAACATGCCTATCAGCGAAACTTTGGCAAAGATTTTTGCTCTTCAAGGAAATTTTCCGAAAGCAATTTTCGCATACGAACAATTAATGTTGACAAATCCAGAAAAAAAAGTTTTCTTTGCAAGCCAAATTGAAGAATTACAGAAAAAAATAAATAATTAATCATGGAAATTATATTCTCAAGTCTTATCATTTTAGCAAGTATCCTATTGATTCTTGTAGTTTACATTCAGAATCCGAAAGGCGGAGGCTTAAGCTCTGATTTCGGTGCAGCGCAGCAAATCGGTGGTGTTCAGAAAACA
The DNA here is from genome assembly GCA_044341975.1 of Crocinitomicaceae bacterium. Taxonomy (GTDB): domain Bacteria; phylum Bacteroidota; class Bacteroidia; order Flavobacteriales_D; family Crocinitomicaceae; genus M0103. The sequence goes on along the minus strand of JBIIQP010000019.1, from coordinate 19,063 downwards.
AATGATTTTATTGACAAAGCAACATGGTCTTTGGCAGGAATCATTATGGTATCAAGTATAGTTCTTACGCTACAAGCAAAAACACCAGATCCAGCTGCACAGCAACAAATGCAACAACAAGAGCAAGGTCAAGGACAGCCTCAAGGTCAAGGACAGCCTCAAGGAAATGGACAACAAGCACCTGCTGGAGGAAAATAACCAGAAAAGAAATTTTTAAAAATGTCAGGATGTCATACATTCTGACATTTTTTTTGTCATTACGTGTGCAATCTGAGTAAAAATGTCGGTGAAATAGGGATGGCACAAAATTAGACAGAACGCGGGCAAACATTAAAATTTACAAATTATATGTCAACGAAGTTTAAGCCTTTAGCAGACAGAGTTCTTATTGAGCCTGCACCTGCGGAACAAAAAACAGCAAGTGGTATCATCATTCCTGACACAGCGAAAGAAAAACCATTAAAAGGTACTGTTATCGCTGCCGGAAAAGGTAAAAAGGACGAGCCAATGACTGTAAAAGTTGGAGACGTTGTTTTATATGGTCAATATTCGGGCACTGAAATCAAATTGGATGGAAAGAACCTTCTGATCATGAAAGAAGCAGACATCTACGGAATTTTTTAATCACTGGTTTTAATTAAAATTTAAAAGAAATGGCAAAAGACATTTATTTCGACGTTGAAGCGCGAGACAAATTAAAAAAAGGTGTAGACGCTTTAGCGAATGCAGTAAAAGTAACACTTGGACCAAAAGGTCGAAATGTTGTAATTGGCAAAAAATTCGGCGCACCACAAATCACAAAAGATGGTGTTTCAGTTGCCAAGGAAGTTGAATTGAAGGATCCTATCGAAAACATGGGAGCTCAGATGGTCAAAGAAGTTGCTTCAAAGACAGCTGATATCGCTGGGGATGGAACAACAACGGCTACCGTACTTGCTCAAGCAATTATTGGTGCTGGACTTAAGAATGTTGCTGCGGGTGCAAATCCAATGGATTTGAAAAGAGGAATCGACAAAGCAGTTGCAGAAGTTGTGAAAAACTTGAAAAAGTTATCAAAAGAAGTTGGGAAAGACAACGACAAAATCAAACAAATTGCGACAATTTCAGCTAATAACGACGAGACAATCGGAACTTTAATTGCTGAAGCGATGAAAGTTGTTGGTAATGATGGTGTTATTACAGTTGAAGAAGCAAAAGGTACAGAAACAGAGGTTAGAACTGTAGAAGGAATGCAGTTTGACCGTGGTTACCTTTCTCCTTACTTCGTTACGAATACTGAGAAAATGATCACGGATATGGAAAAACCGATGATTCTGATCTACGAAAAGAAAATCTCTAATATGAAAGAATTGCTTCCTATTCTTGAGCCAGTGGTTCAAGCAGGACGTGGTTTGTTGATTATTGCTGAAGATGTTGACGGAGAAGCACTAGCGACGTTGGTTGTAAACCGTTTGAGAGGATCCTTGAAAATCGCTGCTGTTAAAGCCCCAGGATTCGGAGACCGAAGAAAAGCAATGTTGGAAGATATCGCCATTCTTACAGGTGGACAAGTGATCTCAGAAGAGCGTGGGTTCACATTGGAAAATGCGACACTTGATATGCTTGGAACAGCAGAAAAAATAGAGATCGATAAAGACAATACAACAATCGTTAATGGTGCTGGTAAAAAAGCTGACATAAGTGGTCGTGTAAATCAGATCAAAGCACAGATTGAAGCAACAACTTCAGATTACGACCGTGAGAAATTGCAAGAGCGTTTGGCTAAATTAGCTGGCGGTGTAGCAGTTCTTTACGTTGGTGCTCCGACAGAAGTTGAAATGAAAGAGAAGAAAGACCGTGTGGACGATGCTTTAGCGGCTACGAGAGCGGCTGTGGAAGAAGGAATCGTTCCTGGTGGTGGTGTTGCTTTGATTCGTTCAATTGAAACATTGGATAAATTAAAAGGCGACAACGAAGACGAGATGACGGGAATTCAGATCGTGAAACGTGCTGCTGAAGAACCATTGCGTCAAATCATCGCAAATGCTGGTGGTGAAGGTGCTGTAATCGTTCAAAAAGTGCGGGAAGGAAAAGATGACTTCGGTTACAATGCGCGAACAGAGACGTTTGAAAAATTGTACAAAGCGGGAGTCATTGATCCAACGAAAGTAACGCGTATCGCCGTTGAAAATGCAGCTTCTATCGCTTCAATGCTTTTGACAACTGAGTGTGTCATTGCAGACGAGCCGGAAGAGAATGCACCAGCGATGGGCGGAATGCCAGGTGGAATGCCGGGAATGATGTGATCTCGACCTAGCTCGATCACCTAATTCGACCTAGCTCGATCACCTTTCCCCTCCCTTATTCCCTCCCCAAGGAGGGAGATAGAATCTTCCCCCTCAAGAGGCGCTGCATTGAGCCTACCGAAATGGGGATCGAGGGGGAGGAAAAAATACAAGCAATTACAGAGTCCGTCCAAGTGGCGGACTCTTTCTCGTTTCTTGCTTCCTGATCTATTCAGATAGTGAGAGACGTCTATATAAAGGCCCTCTTCGGAAACGGAGAGGGTTTTATAATTTATGGCGTTCATTCCATTTAGTTTCCGCAGCATTGCAAATACTGCGGAGCGTGGGATATTATTGAAGACGATAACCGCAGCATTTCAAATACTGCGGAGCGTGGGGGTCGGAGTATAAATTCAAATTTATCAACGAATTGAATATACTTTTAATATAAATTAAACAAGGTTTATTAAAAAATAGAGTACATTTGGTTCTATCCCAACGGGGAAATTTATTGGAAAATATTTAAGTAGCGTTTGCTATAACGTCCTGTACCAGAAAAGTCGAAAATTCAAATTCACAGGGAAGTTAAAGTTAAACGCTCATGCTAAGGCGTGGGCGTTGCTTTGCTTTGTGAATTGGGCTTCGACTCCCACTGGTGCAAGTACAAGCAATTGTCCCACGCTTCTTTTTTTGTATAAACTGCACTGCGGGACGGGTGCACCAAACTTTTCTACTATGAAAAAATGTGTACTTACCGCCCTTGCAGCCGGGCTTTGTTGTGCTGTAACGACCTTTAGTCAGGTGCCCAGCTATGTTCCTACAAGTGGTTTAATGGGATGGTTTCCTTTTAATGGTAATACAAATGATGAGAGTGGAAGTGGTAATAATGGAACAATAATAGGATCTATTACACCATCAAATGATAGATTTGGTGTCGCAAACAAAGCTTACAAATTTACAGGATCTGGACATGTTCAATTACCAAGTATCAACCTACCCTCATTTACTTTAAATGCATGGGTAAAAAGATTGCCTACTGCAACTGGAGTGGCCGTTATTTGTAAACATTATTCATCATCATTTAATTCAAGTTACTTATTATTCTCACAAACTGCGTCAAACAATTATTGTACCCCATGGATTTATTTTACAAATACTTCAAACGTAGCAGCATCAATCGAGGCAACTGGGACAACATGGTGCGATAACAATTGGCATATGCTAACAGGTGTTTTAAGTGCAACCTCTTTAAAAATTTACTTTGATGGTGTTTTAATTACATCAAGTACTGGCGGCGTTGCTAAATCTACTAGCTTTGCAACTTTAATTGGTGGTCAATATTCCAATTCCGGTGTAGTCAGCAATCAAAACTTTGGAGATATAGATGATGTTGGCTTTTGGAACCGAGACTTAACACAATCAGAAATAACTGCACTTTACAATAGTTGTTCGGCACCAATAGCCGCAATTACACCTCAAAGTTCAACTTCATTTTGTCAAGGCGGTTCTGTAACACTGCAAGCAACAACTGGTTCAGGTTACACCTATCAGTGGTATAACAATGGTACGGCCATTCAAAATGCTACGCAAAGTAGTTATCAGGCCACAACCAGCGGCAACTATACAGTTATGGTAACCAATGGAGCCTGCAATACTACAAGTGCTGCCACTGTAGTAACTGTAAACAGTAATCCAACAGCAGTGATTACACCCTCCGGAAATACTACTTTCTGTCAAGGTGGTTCTGTATCACTTCAGGCCAACACAGGAACGGGCTATACCTATGAATGGTATAAGAATGGCGTCTTTATCAGTGGTGCAAGCCAGAGTTCGTATATAGCTACTACTTCGGGTAATTACACAGTAAAAGTGATAGATGGATCGTGTAATGCAACGAGTAGCGCTGTTACAGTAACCGTAAATACCAACCCAACTGTTTCATTGGCAAGCATTGGCGCATTTACTAATTACTACGCAACACCAGTAACCTTATCTGGCTCACCTACAGGTGGTACATTTAGTGGTGCGGGGGTGAGCGGAAACACCTTCAATCCACAACAGGCCGGTTTAGGTGCAACAAGCATTAATTATTCATATACCAATGCAAGCAACTGTTCGGGTTCAGCAAGTACTTCAACCATTGTTTATGATACACTCGGAAATGTTTGTACAACGTACGATACATTAACGGTCACCGTTTACGATACGCTCTACACCACCGTCACAGATACCTTGATCATCAATACTACCTTGAGTTTGGCGCCGCCAAATGATCAGAATACGATTTTGATCTATCCAAACCCTACCTCAGATCACATTACGATCGATAACGGAAATTATGCGGCTATGGCAGGCTATGAATTACGTATTGAGAACAATGCCGGTCAGCAGGTATTCCAAAGTACAATCAACCAAGCACAGTTCTACCTGGATCTAAGCACCTGGACGGGCAACGGCTTGTATTTCGTTCATCTCATCGATCCAAGCGGTGCTACGGTGACTGTGAGGAAGATCGTGTTGCAGTAAAATTATTTAGTTCCAACTAAAAGGGCGATGGTATCTACCATCGCCTTTTTTCATTTTCACCCCCTTGAATCGTTCATGATTTTGAATCTAAAAATGCTTCAAATTTGCTATCTTTGGTGAACATCCTTTTGTCCATCAGTATGAAAAGCCTAGACGGGAAAAGTTTAGAAAAAGCATTTAAATTAATTGAGTCAGGTGACATTGACCGTATAGAAATTGGAACCACCAATGGTCTTAAGGTAATTCATGCCTATATTTTTAAGGACTTGTATGATTTTGCAGGAACTATTAGAACAGTCAATATTTCCAAAGGTGGTTTCCGATTTGCGAATGCTTTATACTTGAACGAAATCTTAGTGAAAATAGAGCAAATGCCTGAGGATACTTTTGAGCAGATTATTTCAAAATACGTTGAAATGAATATTGCTCACCCCTTCATGGAAGGAAATGGAAGAACGATGCGCATCTGGCTGGATCTTATTCTAAAAAAGAGATTGCAGCGCGTTGTCAACTGGCAGTTTGTAGACAAAACTCTGTACCTACAGGCCATGGAAAGAAGCCCAATAAACGATCTGGAATTACGAACGCTTCTTCAGGACCATTTGACAGATAAAATAAACGACAGAGAAGTGATTTTAAAAGGGATCCAGCAATCGTATTATTACGAAGGGTATGAGAAGGATGAGGAATAATCAAAATGATCATTTCAATTTCAACAATTTTTCGAGTACCGAAGAAATGCCTCCAACAAAGATATTTTGCTGGATTTGATACATGTCTGATTCAATAGGAGCTACTATAAACGTATAAGCAGGATTGATTAATGCAATCGCCCTGTAAGATCCTTTGCTCAATTGTGGCGCTGAGGATGCCTTGCATTCGATAGCAATGATCTTATCATTTATTTGCAGTACCAAATCCATTTCGTCACCGGTAGCCGTGCGGAGAAAATACGCAGGACAATCCAAAGCAGATAAAAGTTGTTCGGTCACCAACCCTTCCCATGAAGCACCAAAAACAGGATGACCGAACAAAGCTTCAGTATTTTTAATACCCAATAATTGATGTAAGAGGCCCGTATCGCGCACATAAATTTTCGGAGATTTAACCAAGCGTTTTTTGACATTGATCTCAAAGGGAGGTAACGAACGAATGATAAATGTTTGTTCAAAAATATCAACGTATTTGCGAATTGTGGGATGTGTCAAATCTAATGAGCTACCCATCTTACTCAAATTGAGGGTTTGCCCTTGATTATGGGCACACATTGTTAAAAATCTGCGCAATTGCATGGCCGGTGTTTGAAATCCCAACTGAGGCAAATCCCGCTCGATATAGGTTTTAATAAAGTTCTCTCGCCAGATACAACTGAATTCATCATTCTCAGCTAAAAGACCATCAGGAAATCCGCCGCGATTCCAGAATGTTTTGAGATCTACCTGCGGAACTTCCGTGATTTGAAAGGGCGTGAGCGAAAGAAAGCCTATTCTACCTGCCAATGATTCCGCACTTTTCTGCACCAAATCACGTGATGCAGATCCGAGTAAAATAAATCTTCCATTTTTCCTGTTTCCGTCTACCTCACTTCGCAACACGGAAAATAATTCGGGCACTAATTGTATCTCATCCAGGCAAATGATCTTATCTGAGTTAGCTTTAAAATATAGTCGCGGGTCACTTATCTTATTCAGATCTTCAAGATTTTGCAAATCAAGATAAATGGCATTTTCATTTTGAAGGATATATTGCTTGACCAATGTAGATTTACCACATTGTCTTGGTCCCAAAAGAGCAACAACTGGAAAAATTTTCAAGTATTTCTGAAGTTCGGCCTCAATATTTCTTTGTAGATACATTTTGTTAACTCTTGATTTACAATAACAAATGTATTTAAAATTATAGATTTGTGCAAATTGAAACTATCACTTTCAATTTACACGTTTTTTTGATTCAAACAGAAATAAACTAAAATTTGACAGCAAACAAAAAGGCGATCAAATGACCGCCTTTCCTATATGAAATCCTAAATAAAGATTAATATCTGTAGTGCTCAGCCTTGAATGGACCTTCTACATTTACACCGATGTACTCAGCTTGATCTGGACGTAATGTCTCCAATTCAACACCGATTTTTGCAAGGTGCAAACGTGCCACTTTTTCATCCAAATGCTTTGGAAGCATGTAAACATCGTTTCCGTAATTTGCGCTGTTTGCCCACAATTCCAATTGAGCCAACGTTTGGTTCGTGAAAGAGTTTGACATTACAAAAGATGGGTGACCAGTCGCACAACCAAGGTTTACCAATCGTCCTTCAGCAAGGATGATAATCTCATTTCCTTTTACGTTGTAAATATCAACCTGTGGCTTCACAGTGTATTTTGTTGAACCATAGTTCGTATTCAACCAAGCCATATCGATTTCATTGTCAAAGTGACCAATGTTACAAACGATCGCTTTGTCTTTCATTTTTTCGAAATGTCTTCCCATCACGATGTCTTTGTTACCAGTAGTTGTAACAATGATATCACCAAGGTGAACAACTGAATCCAAACGCTTTACTTCGAATCCATCCATCGCAGCTTGAAGCGCACAAATAGGATCAATTTCAGTAACAATTACACGTGCTCCAGCTCCCTGTAATGAAGCAGCAGAACCTTTACCAACGTCTCCATATCCGCAAACAACAGCTACTTTTCCAGCCATCATCACATCTGTCGCACGACGAATTGAATCTACCAATGATTCTTTACAACCGTATTTATTGTCAAACTTCGATTTTGTAACTGAATCATTTACGTTGATTGCTGGCATCACCAAAGTTCCATTTTTCACACGCTCATACAAACGGTGAACACCTGTAGTCGTTTCTTCAGAAAGACCTTTGATGTCTTTTGTTAATTCTGGGTAGCGATCAAAGACCATGTTTGTTAAATCTCCACCATCATCCAAAATCATATTCAAAGGCTTTCCACCTTCAAAAGCAAAAATTGTTTGTTCGATACACCAATCAAACTCTTCTTCGTTCATACCTTTCCAAGCATAAACTGGAATTCCAGCAGCAGCAATTGCAGCAGCCGCATGATCTTGCGTAGAGAAAATGTTACAAGAAGACCAGGTAACTTCAGCACCAAGTTCAACAAGTGTTTCAATTAGCACAGCCGTTTGAATTGTCATGTGTAGACATCCAGCGATTCTTGCACCAGCCAATGGCTTCGTTGCGCCATATTCCTCACGTAATGCCATCAAACCTGGCATTTCAGCCTCAGCCAATTTAATTTCTTTTCTACCCCACTCCGCAAGACTGATGTCTTTCACTTTGTAAGCCAATTTTTCCATTGTATTGCTCATATTCTAATTTAAATCAATTTAATTGCGTGCAAAATTACGACATTAGATGTTAGACTGCAAGACCTTCAATAAAAGTCTTTTCTCATCTTTATGGTTAAAGACGTTCTTCAATAAGACTGACTAAACAGTCTATAAACCTTGGGTGATCATTAGAGCTTGGTACCAATTGTACTTTCTCTCCACCGTTTTCCTCAAATATCTCTTGATATTCACCGCCAATTTCAATGATGGTTTCAAGACAATCTGCAACAAAAGCAGGACTAAATACAAGTAATTTTTTTGCTCCTTTCTTCCCCCACTCTTCCACGATTTTATCAGAAAAAGGCGTTAACCATTTTTTATCTAAACGTGATTGAAAACATACCGTATACTTATCTTCAGGGATCTGTAATTTTTCTGCAATCAATCGTGTTGTTGCATAGGATGTCGCCTTGTAACAAAATTTATTCGCATCATTCATTTCCGTTTCACAAGGCTGATCCGAACAAAGATCTGAACCATCATACACCTTATCAACTTGTCGTTCAGGCAAACCGTGGTAGGAGAAAAGTACATGATCATATACCCTCCAATCAAACGATTTCGCTCGATCGACAATGGAATCAATGTAACCATCCTTGTCCCAAAATTGACTAATTATTTTAACCTCAGGAATCACCCACCATTTTGAAATGATAGACATTGCTTTTTCAATTGCTGATCCAGATGAAGCACTTGCGTATTGCGGAAATAAAGGCAAAATGATTAACTGATCATAATTTACTTTTCGCATGCGTTCCAAAACACTGTCCATCGAAGGATTTTGATACCTCATGGCCATTTCAATTGTAACCTCGGTCGCATTGAATCGTTCTTGCACCAATTTTTGAACAGTCTGCGTGTGCGTTAAAAGCGGAGACTTCCCCTTTCCATGTTCCCACAGTTCTTTGTAGATTTTAGCCGATTTTGGTGCTCTAAAAGGAACTATAATTCCATTCACCAAAATTTTTCGAGCCAACCAAGGAATGTCAATCACTCGTCGGTCATTCAAGAACTCTGTTAAGTATGTTCTTACATCACTTGTGGATGGACTATCCGGAGTTCCAAGTTGAATTAAAAGTACGCCTGTTTTCATTTATAAAAGTTCAAAATGTTCAAATGTTCAAATGTTCAAATGTTCAAATGTTCAAATGTTCAAATGTTCAAATGTTCAAATGTTCAAATGTTCAAATGTTCAAAATAATTTTTTCTGCCAATCCTCAGATATTGCTTCATCCACAAGATCCAACTTCTTTAGATAGCGAATTGTTTTATCAAAAGCCAATGGGTATTCTATTCCATCGTAATTCCAATCTGTCTCTATCAACCAATTTTGTACTTGACCAGAACGGAGGTTATAGCGCCATGAAATCACTTCCACAGTATCTTCATCCGATTTCAATTCTTTCGCCTTTTGATTCACGATTGCGCACATTGTTTTTAGTAAATCGGAATGCTTTTCAAGCACCTCTTCACGAACAGCAATCACAAAACATGGCCACGGGGTAACAACCTCATCGATGTAGCGGCACTTCCCTTGTTCAGTATAAGGAAATGTCGTGTATTTTTCCCATAGAAAAGCTTGTGCCTGATTGTTTTCGAGAGCCCAAAGGCCTCCATAAATATCTCCAACTACATTGAACTTTAATTCTTCAGAATCCCAGCCTTCTTGATTCGCCTTAACAAACGTCATTAAATGGGAACCAGATCCTTCTCTCGAAATAGCGAATGTTTGCCCCTCCAATTGATCAACAGCATGAATATCAGATTTAAAAGGAACATGGATACCCCATCTCAATGGCGTTGTAACGTATACCTGAATTATTTTTGCCTTAAGTCCTTCCAGAATTGCTTTCGTGATGCCTTCAGTTAACAAAACGGCAACATCCAACGTACCTAATTGAAGTCCTTTGATCATTTGACCAGTGCCACCAGTCATATCGCTCCAATGTAATTCTAATCCCGCTTGTCGAAATCTACCCTCCTCAATTGCCAATCTCCATGGAAGATTAAAATGTTCGGGAACGCCGCCAATCTTTAATCCAATCATCACTCTTCGTTTTCTTCGTTAAATTGCTTCTGGTACAAATTATGGTAGTAGCCTTTCAAATTCATTAGTTCGGTGTGCGATCCTATTTCCTTGATCTCACCCTTGTCAATCACAACAATTTTATCAGCGCTATGAATTGTCGATAATCTGTGTGCGATAACAATTGAGGTTCTCCCCTCTGTTAATTTAGATGTGGCACGTTGAATCATTTCCTCGGATTCGCTATCAATACTTGATGTTGCCTCATCCAGAATAAGAACATGCGGATTGTAAACACTTGCTCGAATAAAGGCTAAAAGTTGACGCTGACCAACAGATAGCACACCACCCCTCTCGCCTATTTGATAGTCGTAACCTCCAGGAAGTCTCTCAATAAAATCATGCGCCCCAACCTCCTTTGCTGCAGCAATTACTTGTTCTCTAGATATTTCAGGGTCACCTAACGTAATATTGTTGTGCACAGTGTCTGAAAACAAGAATACATCTTGCAATACAACAGCAATATTCTTTCTCAAGCTTGCCAATTGAATTGCTTTCAGATTCGTTGAACCAATAAAAATTTCTCCTTTCTGGTATTCATAAAATCTTCCCAACAAATTGATTACCGTAGATTTTCCAGCACCAGTGGCACCCACAAATGCTACAGTTTCTCCTCTATTGATTTTTAAACTGAAATCTTTTAAAACCCAATTTTCATCTTCGTAAGCAAAGAATACATTTTCAAAAGAAATTGATTGGTCAAAATCACAATTCTTAATTGTACCCGTATCTTGCACATCTTCCATGAGGTCCAATGTTTCAAAAACACGTTCTGCCCTTACGGTACCGCGTTGAAGGATATTAAATTTATCTGCTAACTGACGAATTGGTCGGTAGAGCATCTGCACCCACAATGTGAAAGAAATAATTTGGCCGTACATCAATTTTATTTCAGTATCCGATTTTCCTTCTGCCTTCAATGCTCCCCAAACCAATAGTAAGGCGATAGACAAAGAACTCAACAACTCGACAATAGGAAAAAATATAGAGTTTGCCCAAACAGCATTAATATGTGCTTGGCGATGACCTTTATTGATTTCCTTGAATTCGTCAAATTCTCTTTCCTGACGGTTAAATAATTGCACAACGGCCATTCCGGTTAAGTGCTCTTGAACAAAAGTGTTTAATTTATTGACTTGAACTCTTTCCAATTGAAAAGAACTTCGCATCGCACGCGCAAAAATTCGTGTTGCCAATATTAACAATGGAATTGGGACAACAGTCATTAATGTTAGTTGCCAATTCGTAGCAAGCATCATTGAAATAACAGCAATTAAGGAAAGTAAATCACCTGCAATCTCCATTAAACCAGCAGAAAAAACTTCCGTAATTGCCTCCAAGTCAGAAACAACTCTTGTAACGAGAGAACCAATCGGTGTTTTATCGAAATAGCGCATCCGAAAACTAAGCATGTGTCCGAATAGCTTTTGTCGGATATCATTGATAACAGATTGAGCGAGTAAATTAGAAAAGTAGGAATTGGCAAATTGCAGAGCAGCTTCACCAAGAAGCATCGCAGCGACTATTCCAGACCAAAAAAGAAGCAACTCACCATCTTGACCCTGAACAATATACTTATTCACCATTTCACCGATCAGCATTGGTCGCAATGGTCCAAGCACAGCCAATGAGAGGGTGCAAAAAACAGCTACAAAAAAAAGAGTCTTGTAGGATTTTACATGGCCAATCAGCCTTTTAAAAATCGAAATATTTATACTTGCTTTTTCCGACACGTGGCAAATTTACCGAAATTTCAAGGGCGACCACCTCGAGATTCCTACTTTTCACATTATTTACAATCAGAAAGCAGTATTGTTTTTCTAATTTCCATTACTTTTATGTAAACACTCTTGATATGGTACACAATCTTTCCAATGCCCATTCAATTTTCAGCACTTTTCTCGGTGAGATTCGTGATGTTGAAATCCAAAAAGATGCTATGCGTTTCAGAAGAAATATGGAGCGAATTTCAGAAATAATGGCTTATGAAATTTCCAAATCCTTGCAGTTTGAAAACAAAGATGTAATAACTCCACTTGGGACAGCAAATGTGCCTTTTCTTGATAATCAGCCTGTATTAGCAACAATTTTGAGGGCAGGACTCTCTATGCATCAAGGATTTTTAAATTACTTCGACAAGGCGGAAAGTGCTTTTGTTTCAGCTTATCGAAAACATAAGAACGCCGAAAATTTCGACATTGAAGTAGAATACCTTGCCTCACCCTCACTTGACAAAAAAACGGTAATAATTAGTGATCCAATGTTGGCAACTGGAAATTCCATGGTGATGGTGCACAAAGCCCTATTGCGACAAGGTAAACCCGCTAAAATTATTATTGCCTCAGCTATCGCAACACCAGATGCGTTGGAATTAGTGAAAAATCATTTTCCAGAGAATACAGAAATTTGGGTGGGTGCAATCGACACAGAATTAACTGCACAAAGCTATATCGTGCCTGGACTGGGAGACGCAGGAGATTTAGCTTATGGAGTAAAATGTTAATATTCGGATAAATGCTCTGGGGAAAGTACATCGGTTTTTTTGGTTTTTCAATGATCAAATTTTTGTTCACGCCATTTGGTGGACCAAAAGCAGGATTGTCATTTATTGAAACATATGTCGTTTGTGTTGCTGGTGCTTTATTAAGCGCCTCTATTTTCTACTTTTCTAGCGAGTTCTTTCTCAAAAGAGCGCGTAACAAGAGAAATGAATTAAGTCGTAAATCCATTGAAACAGGCATTCTACTTAAACAGAAAAAAAAGTTTACCAAAACCAATAAGTTAATTGTTCGAATAAAGCATAAACTCGGAATTATTGGAGTTGCATTTTATGCACCCTTATTTTTAAGTATTCCAATCGGAACGATAATTACAGCCAAGTTTTACGGCAAAGAGAAACGTACTTTTCCATTAATTATTTTGGGAATAGGAATTAACGGAATTATCACTACGGGCGCTGCATTTATCATTGCTGACTTTTTCTAATGACAAATAAGCATTTATTTTTTGATCTAGACCGCACATTGTGGGATTTTGAAAAGAATTCAGAGATTGCATTGTTCAAATTATTCCACGAACTTGGTTTGAATGAAGCAATTGACAGTTTCGAGAATTTCCATACCAACTACAAGGTAAACAATGCTTATTTGTGGAAGGAATATGGCGCAGGACGACTTTCTAAAGGAAATTTACGCAATGACCGATTCAGGATTACATTGGAACAGTTTGACGTCAAGGATATCGACTTGGTGAATAAAATTAGTGATGGCTACGTCGAACTATCACCTCAGCAAACTGCACTTTTCCCAAAAACACATGAAACATTAAATTTTCTTCAAAAAGAAGGTTACAACATGCACATCATTACCAATGGATTCAAAGAAGTACAGTATATCAAATTAAACAAATCCGGATTAGATCGCTATTTTGATGTTATTGTATGCTCCGAAGATGTTGGTCAAAATAAACCTTCACCAGCCATCTTTAAACATTCTTTAGATACAGCCAATGCGAAAGCAATTGATTCAGTTATGATTGGTGACGATTACGAAGTTGACGTGGCAGGTGCAAGAAATTTTGGAATGCACGCAATTCTATTTGATCCTTATGATGAAAAAAGGCACTTAGAGGACGAAGGGCGTATTCAATGCCTCAACGAGATTCCGTCAAAACTACCTTGGATTTTTAAAAATGTAATCTGATTACCCGTATAATTCCTGGCGCGTCTTCTCATACAGCACCATCCCCGCAGCTACACCAACATTTAAAGAAGAAATTTCTCCACGCATTGGAATTCTCGCTTTGATATCCGACATATTCAATAAATCAGATGTAATGCCATCTTCTTCCGATCCAAGAATTACAGCTACGGCACCTCTAAGATTCACTTCATAAAGCGGAATTTTTGTTTTTTCAGTACATGAAACTATGCGCAAGCCTATTTGCTGAAGATAGAACAGAGAGTCTTTCAGATTATCCGTTTTACAGACCGTTATGCGATTCAATGCTCCCGCAGATGTTTTTACTGCATCCGCTGTAACTAAAGCTGATCCCTTCGCAGGAATTAAAATAGCATCAACCCCTTGGCATTCAGCCGTTCGAGCAATTGCACCAAAATTCCTCACATCGGTAATACGATCCAGCACCAAAATAAATGGCTTTTCTCCTTTTCCAAGTAAATCCTCAACAAATGGTTCAATCAACTTGTATTCTATAGGTGAAACAAATGCAACAACCCCTTGATGATTGCCATCCGTTAAAGAATCTAATTTTTGAACAGGAACAAATTGTAATTGAAAATTTTTACCATTCAAAGCTTGTTTCAATTCCATAAAAAGATCCTTATTCATTCCTTTAAGAATCATGATCTTGTTTATTTCGCGTTCCGCTTTGACAGCTTCAATAACCGCTCGAACACCATAAATAATATCCTCCTGAGGTTTTTTGCGTTGAAACCCACTTTTTTCTGTGTTCATATTATACTGTAATTAGAAATTCAACCTCCACATTGTCTCCCAATGTTTTTGCAACAGGACATGCTTTACCAGCTCGTAGCACCTTTTCAGCTTCCAATTCCGACCAATTATTACCTGAAAAATCCATCTCAATGATCAATTTGCCAATCCTTCTAGGGTTAGCCTCCATAATCTTCTGCACACGAGCAATCCCTGTATTCATCTCAATGCCATGTTCATTGCAATAAATCCCCATAATCGTCATCATACAAGAGGCATATGCTGTTGCAACAAGATCAGTAGGAGAAAATCGCTCACCTTTCCCTTTATTATCTATTGGAGCATCCGTTTCGATGACAGTGCCAGAAGCCAAATGGTGACATTCCGTCCTTAGATTTCCAAGGTATTTTATTTCAGAAGTAATCATACAAATCGACAATTTGTTGGGGTGGAAATAATTCGTAAAAGTAGAATTTATTTAGGCACAAGGACCAATGAACTTTTAAAGGAGTTGAATTGTTATTAATTTTGTGCAAATCATCGGCTAATTATTAAACGTAATGAGTGAAATTTCTGAAAATTCCGATTCAAACATTAGAATTAAGAAACCTAAGTGGCTTCGGGTAAAGTTACCTATAGGAGAGAATTACAAAAAAGTTCGCTCACTTGTCGATCAGCACAAACTGCATACAATTTGCGAAAGTGGAAGCTGCCCGAACATGGGAGAATGTTGGGGAGAAGGAACTGCAACATTCATGATATTAGGTAACATTTGCACCAGATCTTGTGGCTTTTGTGCTGTAAAAACAGGCAGACCTGACGATGTGGATGTATTTGAACCGGGTAAAGTTGCACACAGCGTAAAAACAATGGGAATCAAACACGCCGTTATTACATCTGTCGACAGAGACGATTTGAAAGACGGAGGCTCAGAAATTTGGGTTCAGACTGTCAAAGCAGTTCGAAAGCAATCTCCCGGAACAACAATGGAAACATTGATACCCGACTTTGCCGGAAACTGGGAAAATTTACAGCGAATTATTGATGTTGCACCAGAGATAGTTTCGCACAATTTGGAAACAGTTCGAAGATTAACGAAACAGGTTCGAATTCAAGCGAAATATGATCGTAGTTTGGAGGTTCTTTTTCGTTTGAAAAAAGGCGGAATGAGAACGAAGTCTGGTGTAATGCTCGGATTAGGTGAAAGTGAAGAAGAAGTTATAGAAACAATGCAAGATTTGCGGAGTGTGCAAGTTGATATTTTGACTTTAGGCCAGTACCTTCAACCTACTCCAAAACATTTGCCGGTTGCAGAATTCATTACACCTGAGAAATTTCAAGAATACAAAGAATTAGGAATGAAGATGGGCTTCAGATATGTCGAAAGCGGCCCTTTGGTAAGAAGTTCTTACCATGCCGAAAAACATCTTTTTTAGACTTGTATAATTTCACTAGAAATTGACACTTTTAAAATTGCTTAAAATAGAACATTGGATTAAATTTGTAAAACTATGGTTAGCCGACAAGAAAAAATACAGCTTTCAAGAATAATTATTATCTTGGCGCTCGCTATAGTGCAAGAATTATAAGAATCAACTACATAACATATGAAACGTAAAAATCTTATCATCGGTTCAGTTAGCTTAGTTGCAGTAGCAGCTATTATTGCAGCAATGCCATGGCAAATGGATTTAAAGAAGGGTGCTTACCAAAAGAAAGACATTCATTCTATTGAATCCCATGCTGCGGATGATGCTCGTAAATGGTTAGAGGCTCGATATATTGATCAGGCCACAGGTCAGCCTATTACTCCAGAAAAATTGGAACTTGTAAGAAAGCAATTTCATATGAGTGCAAAAAGCAAGAACATTGCTTTTGAAGAACAAGGACCGGACAATATTGGTGGACGAACTAGAGCAATACAAGTTGACCGTTCAAACAACAATCGTTTATGGGCTGGTGGTGTTTCTGGTGGACTTTTCGCTTCTACCAATCGCGGTAACCTATGGACAAGAGTTGATGAATATATCAATGCAGGTGCTTCGCCTTTTATCTCAAGTATGACTCAAACAACGGATGGCACTTTGTTCGTTGCTACAGGTTCTAACCAAGAAGGTTTTGGAGGTAATGGAGTATGGTATACCTCAGATTTAGGCCTCTCTTGGAATAAGATTCCAGGCACTACTATCGTAACTGAAATCGTTTCTTCAGATGCAGACAATTATGTATGGTTGGCCACAAGCTCTGGTTTAAGAAAATGGAAAATCGGTGACGCTTCCCTTACTACTGTAAGCGCAGGCAGTGGTGCATGTACTGCTTTGAAAATTTCAAAAGATGGACAAGTTATCGTCGGTGGTTTTGGAGCGAACAAAACGTTTGTATCAAATGACGGTGGTTCTACGTGGATGGATAAATCAGGCTCTGGTGCTGGATTGGTTCCTCAAGGAGCGTCTAGAATTGAATACGCTATTTCAGCAACAAGACAAAACGGAAACTACTCTTTGTATGCTGTTAGAACGAATAGTAACCTCGTTGGAATGAACGTTTCTCATGATAATGGTGTTACCTGGTATCAATTTGTTGGGGCTTCTGGAACTCCGAGCAATTTGGATATTTTCAGAAACCAAGGTACTTATAATTCAATCGTAACTGTTTTGCCAACGGATAATGAAAAAATACTCATTGGTGGAATCGATATATGGCAATGGAAACAAACGGTAAACAATCCACCTTCTGGAGGATTTGAAGTGCTAACACAATGGTTCCTTCCACCTTTCTCTTCAAAATACGCACATGCTGACAACCATGAAATGAAATGGGATGCCTTAAATAGGTTATATATTGGTAACGATGGTGGAGTTGGTGTAACGGATGATTACGGCGATAATTGGTTTCCTGCAAACAGAGGTTACAATGTAACTCAATTCTATGGAATTGCATTTGACAAAGATGGAGCTGTTATGGGAGGTACTCAAGATAATGGAACGCTTTATAATGATCACACCCTTTCAACTTTCAAAGAATTCCGTGAAGTAAATGGTGGAGATGGTTTTGAGTGCGAAATTTCATTCTTCAACCCTAAGGTAATGATTTCATCAGTTTACTACAATTCAATTTCGAGATCGGGCGACGGTGGTGCAGTTTGGTCATCTTTTGTGCCAACACTTCCAGGAACTTATGACCCTGCTGGAACAGATGGAAGTAATTATCACCCATTCCATACTGAATTGTTTTTAGCTGAATATTATGACTTGAATTCAGAAGATTCAGTGGCATTTATTCCAACGAAAAATTATGCTGCTGGAACAACAATTAAAATACCAAGTCTTTCTAGTGGAGATAGTATGACATACACTACTCCAGTTGCATTGACTTTTGATGATACATTAAATTATAATCCAAGTTTAACAGTAAATGATGTTTTAGTTATAAACGCTATCAATGGCCAGACAGTTTACTTAGGTAATTACACTTGGACACCTTTCAGTACGGCTTCTGGAACCACACCTCCAACCATTGGCGATTCTCTTTTGGTTGATTTCCCAACTGGAGCAGATACAGTTGTTGTCGATAGCTTAGGGACTTACCCGCACTATTATGGTGAAAATTCTGTGACTGGTGAATTATACAGCATGGGCAATGATACTATCGCTTACAATGTAGCATGGGATACTCTAATCGTTCAAGATCCTTATCAATCTTGGTTCTTAGTCTATGTGAATGCAAATGGTGGTGAACTTTGGGGTACGAGAAATGCATTGAGACTCTCTGCACAAAGCGTGAATTGGGTTTGTGTAGCACGTGGTATTGGTGGTAGCTTATTCGGTAGTGTTGATGTCGAGTTTTCAAAAGACTTGAATCGTTGCTATATAAGCTGTGGAAGTGGTATTTATCGTGTCGATGGGTTAGGTGACATCTATACATCTGATCCTGATTTCAAGACCAAGGCAGGTTTTTCGGGAACGGGTCTAGTCAATGCTCCAACCGCAACTTCGAAAACACAAATTGCAACAGGAGGTTATGAAGGATTAGCAGTTAACCCTACAAATGCGAATGATGTAATTCTTTTTGCTGGATTCAGCGGAACAAATAAACGTTCTGCAAATGCTGCGGGAGCAACACCAACATTTACAACTCTTCCAGCTCTTCCATCTGGAGTTGCATCATATGACGGAATTATTGACCGTGATGATGCTGACATTATTGTTATTGGAACATCTGAGGGTGTATACGTTACAGAAAATGCAGGTGGTACATGGGAGAATGCTTCTGCAGGATTTGAAGGAACTCCAGTATACGAAGTTCGTCAATCTTGGAGAACTTGGGAAGAAGGTAACCGTCGTCCAGGAGAAATTTACATTGGA
>JBIIQP010000106.1:0-8995 GCA_044341975.1 Crocinitomicaceae bacterium | reverse complement strand
TGCGAAGTTGTAGCATCATGCCCTAAAAGCCAAAGGCTTTTTTTCAATTTGTGCCTTAATCGTTATGTAGGACAAAATTGTCCTTGCGCCTTTGTGGTATATTGCAGCAGCTTGAATAAAAAGTTTATCTGAACAATTAAACACAAAGACACGAATTGAATGAAAATGCGAACGCTTAATTAAGACACAAAGAGATTTTTTAATTGTCAACATTTCTTCTTCGCTTACCAAAAAGCCAAAGGCTTTTTTTCAATTTGTGCCTTAATCGTTATGTAGGACAAAATTGTCCTTGCGCCTTTGTGGTATATTGCAGCAGCTTGAATAAAAAGTTTAACTGAACAATTAAACACAAAGACACGAATTGAATGAAAATGCGAACGCTTAATTAAGACGCAAATAGATTTTTTAATTGTCAACATTTCCTCTTCGCTTACCTAAAAGCCAAAGGCTTTTTTTCAATTTGTGCCTTAATAATTATGTAAGACAAATTGCCCTTGTGCCTTAGTGGTATATTCCAGCAGCTTGAATAAAAAGTTTAACTGAACAATTAAACACAAAGACACGAATTGAATGAAAATGCGAACGCTTCATTAAGACGCAAATAGATTTTTTAATTGTCAACATTTCCTCTTCGCTTACCTAAAAGCCAAAGGCTTTTTTTCAATTTGTGCCTTAATCGTTATGGAGGACAAAATTGTCCTTGCGCCTTTGTGGTATATTGCAGCAGCTTGAATAAAAAGTTTAACTGAACAATTAAACACAAAGACACGAATTGAATGAAAATATGAACGCTTAATTAAGACACAAATAGATTTTTTAATTGTCAACATTTCTTCTTCGCTTGAATCAATTTCACCACTCAAACACGATTTTTGTGCATTGAACGTTGTACATTCGTAAGAATGACTTTCGACAGGTGCATATGGGTACTCCTTTTCTGCGGATTTTTTACTTTGAATGCTCATTCACAGTATACTAGTCAGCGCAAAGTGAATTTCGCTAATACTTTGGATACACTGAAACTGGATACCTTGTCGATCTATCCGAACAGTTTCGAAGTGTATTGTGGAACTGAAAAATTGAAGTCAGAAGATTATTTTTTAGACCATGCTGCTGCTCGGTTTAAACTTTTAAAAAGCTGTGGAGACTCGCTCCATTTTACCTTCAGAGTACTTCCGATGGATCTTTCAAAAACACTAGCACGCCGCAATTCTTCCATTATTTTTGACGCAACAAAGGCTGACGACAGAGATAAATTTCGGATTGAAAATAGCTATTCTGTTGAAGATGTATTTGGAGGTTCGGGTTTAAACAAGGCGGGGAGTATTTCGAGAGGTGTTTCATTTGGTAACAACCAAGATTTAGGGATTAATTCAACGCTGAACCTAGAGCTTTCAGGGGACATTGCGCCAAATCTCAAACTGCTCGCCTCTATTTCTGATGATAATTTACCCATTCAGCCAGACGGAAATACAAGTAAACTGCAGGAGTTTGATCAGGTATTTATTCAGATATACAACGATCGTTTGAAACTTATCGCAGGGGATTTCTGGCTCAATAAGCCAAAAGGATATTTTCTGACCTACAAGAAAAGAGCACAGGGATTGACAGCCAATTACCAATGGTCGAACGACACAATGAAAGTCTGGAAAACAGAAGTGAGTGGAGCCCTTTCAAAAGGAAAATTTGCCCGTCAAATAATAGAAGGTGTTGAGGGGAATCAAGGACCATATCGCTTGCGAGGCAATGAGAATGAACCATTCATTATCGTTTTAGCTGGAACGGAAAGAGTATACATTGATGGAAAGTTGTTGGAGCGAGGCCAGGAATTTGATTATACTATCAATTACAATTCTGCAGAAGTTGTTTTTACATCACGCAATTTGATTACCAAAGATTCACGTATTGTTGTGGAATTTCAATATTCGGATCAGAATTACGCACGTTCTTTGGTGCAGACATCCACGACATATACTTCAAAAAAAGTTGATTTCTGGCTCAATGCCTACTCTGAGCAAGACGCAAAAAATCAAACACTTCAGCAAGAGCTGTCTTATTCGCAAAAATTATTGCTTTCTCAAATTGGGGATTCGCTTGATCTTGCGGCAACAAATAGTATTGATTCGATCGGCTGGTATGAAAACCAAGTGTTGTACAAAATGATTGATTCGCTTGGTTATGATTCGGTGTTGGTGAGTTCTGTTAATCCTGACTCTGCATTGTACCGTGCGGTGTTTACGTTTGTTGGACCGGGAAAAGGAAATTATGTATTTAGTAATTTTAATGCTTTAGGGAAAGTCTTTTTGTGGGTTGCACCTATCGCGGGAGTTCCCCAAGGTGATTACAATCCATCTCGCTTGATCATTACGCCCAAACAGAAGCAGTTGGTAAGCAGTGGCTTAACTTATCGCATTCGCAAAAATCTTGTGCTCGAATCAGAACTTGCCTATTCCGGAAATGACCTCAATACTTTTTCTGTAAAAGACAGTGGAAACGACAAAGGTTTTGCCCAACGAACAAAATTAGTGGGAATCATACCTTTGAGTCGAGACTCCTTGCCACGCTGGCAATTGGAAACTAAAGCCGAGATTGAAGTACTTGATCGAAACTTCGTCCCCATAGAGCAATACCGTGCCGTTGAATTTGATCGCGATTGGAACACCCGAAACAAAGGATACACTGGAAACCAGGTAGCGTCTGCGCTAGGAACAAATTTTAAAAACAGTTCGTTTGGCAACTTGAATTTAGAAGGGCAATATTTTCAGATTGGAAATGATTACAAAGGAATTCGTTCCGCAACAAATGGAAAATGGAAACAAAACGGTTTTTCAGCGAAATGGGAGGGAAGTTACCTTTCAGGAGAAACTGACAGACGAAACGAATTTTTCAGGCACCGAGCTGAGTTTTCGAAGGATTTCAACTATTTGAAAGTGGGGTATGTCGACGACCACGAATTAAATCGTTTCACAGGGGGGCAGACGGCGCTTGAAACGAATAGTTACCAATTTTTTGATTACCAGTTTTACCTTTCCAATGGCGACTCGATCAAAAATACATACAAACTTTTTTACCGCGAGCGATACGATCAGCGTTCCGATAGTCTTGCACTCGTTCCCGTTGCTAAAGCGCGAACAGCGGGAGGCGAAATCCGGTTGACGGAACTAAAAAATCAAACCTTGAATATTGTTACGAGTTACAGAGAACTGAAAGTATTGAATCCTACCTTGTTGAATCAAACACCTGAAAACAATGTTGTTGGTCGCATAGACCATGAGTTACGACTCTTTAAAAGTGCTTTTACGTGGAATAATTTTTACGAAGTCGGCTCTGGTCTAGAGTTAAAAAGAGAGTTTTTATACATTCAGGTAAATGATGGCCAGGGAGTCTACACATGGATTGACTACAACGGTGATGGGGTAAAAGATTTAAATGAATTTGAAATTGCTCAATTCGTTGATCAAGCAAGTTATATTCGGGTTTTTACACCAAGTAATGAATACACGAAAACCTATTCCAATGAATTGAATCAATCGATTTATTGGCGACCTGAACGTATCTGGGCCTCAAAAAAGGGATTCAAAAAATTACTTTCACGCTTTTCAGATCAAGCGAGGATACGAATCAATCGAAAAACAAATTTGTTTAATGGAGTGGATGCATTCAACCCTTTTGCGCTGCAAATCAGGGATACCAATTTAATTTCGAGTAATTACAATTTGAAAAACTCCCTGTTTTTTAACCGTACATCAAGTGTTTTTGGTGCCGAATACAATTTTCAAGACTTACGATCTAAAACGCTACTGGCAACAGGCTTCGATTCAAAATCAAATTTGTACCATGAACTTTCCTTTCGATGGAACATTAAAAGAGTGATCACAATTGAAGCAAAAGGCCAGCAAGGAACAAAGGATTCTCAGGCTGATTACACATCAGGCAGAAATTATTCCCTTAATTATTTCTTTGTTCAACCAAGCTTGATCTATCAGCCCACCACCACCTTTCGAATCTCGTTGGATGGACGTTATGCGGAAAAACAAAATGCTCTTCAATACGGCGGAGAACTCGGAGTTTTGCGTGAAATAGGGTCCACATTCAAATACAATCAAGCGGAAAAAGGAAGTTTACAAGGAAGTTTGAAAATGATAAATATCCGTTACAATGGGAATCAAAATTCTGCATTGGGCTTTGAAATTCTTGAAGCACTTAAACCGGGTATTAATTATACGTGGAATCTTGGCTATCAGCGCTCTGTTTCAAAAAATCTTCAACTATCGATACAATATAACGGTAGACAATCCAAAAATAGTCGAACAATTCACAGTGGAGGGATGGAACTCAGGGCTTTTTTCTAGTCGCCGATTTGTACATTTGATAAACCATTCCATCTGATAGACCAATCTTTGGAACGATGATTTTTTTGCTTTTTAGTTCCTCTAAAATGTAGATATAGATGTTTAAAGCAGGCACAATTACATCGGCTCTATCAGGCTTCAATTGATACACATCTACGCGTTCCTCAACACTCATTGTATTCAGCTCTTCGCGTAATGCTTTCATTTCTTTCAACGAAAGTGATTCCATGTGACCAGCTCCAAGCAGTTTATGCACTTTGTTGATGTTTCCACCTGTACCATAAATGTGATGCGGTGATTTTAAGTCAACATGTTGCGCAATCCAATCGTGTATTTCTGACCAAATGCTTTGTTTAACTTTTTCCTTAAGCAAACGAAGTGTTCCGATTTCAAAGGATTTTGAGGCGACCCTTTCCCCGCCTTCAAAAACGCTTACTTCGGTGCTACCGCCACCCACATCGATGACAATAAAAGGCATCGTTTTATCAAAATCCAATAGGAAGAAGGTGCCGAATATCAATTCTGCTTCTTCATCACCACTGATTACTTCAACTTCAACGCCAGTTGCTTCATGAATCTTTTCAATGATTTTTACAGAATTGGTTGCCTCACGCATTGCTGATGTTGCAACTGCTCGCAATTGGTTCACTTCGAAAATTTCTGAAATGAGCTTAAAGGCTTGAATGGTTTTAACAAAATCTTCAGATTTTTTTTTCGAGATTTTTCCGGAGGTAAAAACTTCTTCTCCTAACCTCAATGGTACACGCGTGTATGAGATTTTTTTTACAAATGAGTGCCCACCAATCGTCTCAACCTCTCCAACAAGAAGTCGTGCAGCATTCGTTCCGATATCGATGGCACCGTATTTCATGCCACAAAGTTATTTCTTTCGGAAGAAGATTTTAATTGGAACGCCACAGAAATCAAAATTTTCTCTCAATCTGTTCTCTAAGAAACGTTTATAAGAGTCCGGAATGTATTGTGGTAAGTTGCAGAAAAACGCAAAAGCTGGCGCATGTGTCGGCAACTGTTGTACATATTTAATACGGATGTACTTTCCTTTCATTGCTGGTGGCGGAGTCGCTTGAATGATTTCGAGCATCAACTCGTTCAATTTCGAAGTAGGTATTTTCTTCGTGCGGTTTTCATGCACCATCATTGTCGCTTCCAATGCTTTGTGGATACGTTGCTTGTTGATCGTGGAAGTAAAAATGATTGGAACATCATTGAATGGCGCCAACTGTTTTCGGATATTTTCCTCATACTTGATCATTGTATTCTGATCTTTCTCAACAAGGTCCCACTTGTTAATTAAAACGACCACTCCTTTGGAATTCTTTTCAATGATATAGAAAATATGCAAATCTTGTTTTTGAAGTCCTTCTTCCGCATCGATCATGAAAATACATACATCTGAATTTTCAATAGTTCTCACAGAACGCAACACAGAGTAGTATTCAATGTCTTCAGTAACTTTCGCCTTTTTTCTGATTCCAGCCGTATCGATCAAAAGAAAGTCGAATCCAAATGCTTTGTAACGTGTATTGATAGCGTCTCGTGTGGTACCAGAAATATTGGTGACAATATTGCGTTCTTCCCCGGTCAGTGAATTTACAAGGGAGGATTTTCCTACGTTTGGTCGGCCGACAATGGCAATGCGTGGAAGATCTTCTTTTTCATTTGCTGAATCATCTTCTTTATCGAAATGTTTGACAATTTCATCCAGTAATTCTCCCGTTCCACTTCCGTTGGTTGCGGACACATCAAAGACATCACCTAAGCCAAATTGATAAAATTCTGATGAAAGCCCAACTCTATCTGTATTGTCTACTTTGTTAGCCACAATATAGATGGGTTTCTTTGTTTTGCGAAGCAACGAGGCAACAGTTTCATCAAGATCGATGATTCCAGCCATAACGTCGACCATAAAAACGATGACAGTAGCTTCCTGAACGGCGATTTCGACTTGTTTTCTTATTTCCGCCTCGAAAATATCGTCTGATCCTTTGATGTAACCACCTGTGTCGATAACTGAGAACTGTATTCCGTTCCAATCACCTTTTCCATACAAACGGTCGCGGGTTACGCCACTTACTTCTTTAACAATCGCATTGCGTGACTCCGTCAGGCGGTTGAACAAGGTTGATTTTCCTACGTTCGGGCGACCTACTATTGCTACTATATTACTCATATGTGTGAACAAGGAGCAAGGAGCAAGGAGCAAGAAACTGGACATTTGTCTTTGTTCATTGTTCTTTGATCTTTACTCGGATCAATATCCGTATTTCTTTAATTTATTTTCTGTCGATCTCCAGTCTTTGTCAACCTTCACGAACGTCTCCATGAATACTTTTTGATCAATGAATTTTTCTATTTCTTTTCGTGCTTCACGACCAATTTTCTTAAGCATTTCTCCACCTTTCCCGATGATAATGCCTTTTTGTGAATCACGTTCTACGATAATTAACGCACGAATCCTCGTAATATCAGGTTCTTCCCGGTATTCTTCAATTTCTACTTGGCAGCTGTAGGGAACTTCTTTCTCACAAAAGAGGAATATTTTTTCGCGAATAATCTCGGAAACAAAAAAGCGCATTGGCCTATCTGATAATTCTTCTTTGTCAAAATAAGCGGGACTTTCAGGAACTAATTCAAGGATTTTTTCCCAAACCGCCTGAACGTTAAAATCATGCAGTGCAGAAATTGGATAAATCTGTGCATTTGGCAACTGTTCTTGCCAATAGCCAATTCTTTCCATTACCTTTTCCTGATCGCTTAAGTCAATTTTATTGATCAAACAAATCACAGGAACCCGAATCTTCTTGATTTTCTCGAGTGTTTCCTCGTGATTCATTTTGTTTTCGCGGGTATCTGTAATGAAAATCAAAACATCGGCATCTTTCAGTGAAGCGTTGACATATTCCATCATGGCTTCATGCAGCTTATACGCTGCATTTACAACACCGGGCGTATCAGAAAAAACAATCTGGTAATTTTCATCATTGACAATCCCTAAGATACGGTGGCGAGTTGTCTGCGCCTTCGAAGTAACGATTGAAAGTTTTTCACCCACCAATCGATTCATCAACGTTGACTTACCAACGTTTGGACTCCCAACAATATTTACAAAACCTGATTTGTGCGACATTTCCTGCAATTCGGGTGCAAAGAAACGAATTTTTCAAGGGGTATGCAAATTACTTATAGCGATCGGTACCATTGTACCATCGGAATAGGGAAGGGTAGTAAGTCTCCGTCGTATGAGATTCCTGAAAATCCAAATTGAAATGCTTTTCCTTCTGATTGATGCCATCGAATACCCGGAATAAAAAGCCCAAATCCTGGTTTGCGATCTTCAATTGTTGATGTAACTAATTGGGTTTCGTAATTTCCTGTGTTCGGATTGTAAACTAAGTTTTGAGTTTGTTCAGTATGCGTCTTTGTTGTCCCTTTGATGACAATAAACGAATCGAAAACCAAGCTAATTCTAGAGCTCACTTTAATCATCCCTGCGATGGAAGTGAGCGCTCGACCATCACTATCACCATTGCCCCAAACGACTCCATATCCGCCAGAAATAGAAAGGTTTGCCCTTCGGTCGCCAACTGAAATGGTGCCAAATGGCAGCGCACCACCTGCGTTACTGTCTCTTCCAAGCAAAGAAATCCATGAGGTAGTTCCTATCATAGTACCAACAGCAAATTGAAATTTATGACCCAAATCAAAACTGTATTTTGCGGTGCCGATTATGGGAACCGCTAACCAACTTGTCATAACACCAAGTCCGAAGTGATCCGTTACGGCAAATTGAAAATCTGGACCAAATAAGTTCCATTGGACATAGTTCTGGCCCTTTTTCATAGGTAATCCATTCGTAGTGATAAAATAGCGTGTCGAAAATCGATCTTCTCCTATGAATTCCCCTTTTTGTGAAAAGTCTTCGTCTTTGACAGCAATAATTTCTTTGACGATGTATTGTGGCACAATGATTACTCTATTGTCACGCAATTGAACGGAAAGTTCTCGCTCATTTTCTTTTAAAATATGACCGATTAGTTCACCGCCGTCCGTTTTAATAATGCGATAAAGCAGTGTGTCTGGATGTTGAGTTGGCTCCTGTGCAAAAATTGAAGCACCGAAGGTTAAAAGCAAAAGAATGAATAGGAATCGCATGGTGTTCGGTTTTTTCCTTGAAACTAAACGCGAACATTAATTTATGGTCTGTAATATCTACCAACAAGTGAATAAATTAAGCAGACAGAAAATCTTTAGAATTGAATTTAAAAGTACAAAGCACTTTCAACCAAACAAGGTTGCCTGTTGCCTTTTCATTTTTTTAAATTTTTCTAACCGTTATATTTTGTGCATTCAATGTTGGTATTTTTAGTAAAATGTTTAAAAATGAACATTTGACTTTAAAAATAAACTATTTAATGAATTCTCTTTTTATAAAGTTTGTAAGGAAGGGGGCGGTCCAAAACAGCAATTTATTCAGTTTATTTTAATGATTTCTAGAGGTTTATATCAAATATAGAGAATTTTTTAAGTGTAGTTTTATTCCTTAGTCAATGGATTGTTTCCAGCGCTTTAGGGTTCTTTATTTCGGATATCGAATAGGCAAATGTTCTAATCAAACAGCTTTT
>JBIIQP010000018.1:0-30018 GCA_044341975.1 Crocinitomicaceae bacterium | reverse complement strand
TGACCCTACAACTTTAATTTGTCGTTCAGGGTTCATAAAAAAACAAATTGAATACTCAGAAATAAAAAAAGTGACGACAAATACTACCTTATTTGTTGGGTTGAAGTTATCACTTTCAATTAAAGGAATTGTCGTTCATTATGGCAAATATGAAGCGATTTTCATTTCACCTAAAGAACAAGAAAAGTTTTTAGAAATGCTAAAGGAGAAAAACCCAACTATTTCAATAAATTAACTAAGTTGCAGATTGCTTTCGGATTATCTTCCAGAATAATGTTGGAAACAATCTTTTGATTTTTACAGCTAAAATTTCTTTGTTCCCAATAAGCACTTCTTTTTTCTTTGAAGCAACAGCTTTCAATAATTGGGAAACACATTCCTCCACAGGCATTCCTGTCTCTTGATTATGATCCATTACTCCGTGTGTGTTTCCGGATGCATTCAACGCATTGATAGAAATGTTGGTATTAATTTTTCCTGGACAAGCAATTGTAACATAAATGTTGTTTTTTTCTTCTTCCAACAATAAACTCTCATAAAATCCATGCAATGCATGCTTCGAAGCGCTATAAGCTGATCGTAAAAAGAATCCGAACTTCCCTGCAACACTTGAAATTGCTATGATGTGGCCGCTTTTCTGTTGCTGCATAAAAGGAAGTACCGCCTTGGTCAAAGCGACATTTCCAAAATAGTTAATCTCCATGATTCTTCGATCCACTTCTAACGGTGTTTCTGCCGCTGTAGATCTTTGACTTAGACCACCATTATTAAATAGCATGTCTATGCTACCATATTTTGCATAAACCTGCGCTGCTAATTCTGAGAAATTAGATGAGTTTTCAAGATCTAAAGCCAAAACGAAATGATCTTTACCAGGCAAACTTGAACAAATCCGATCTAAATTAGACGTGTTGCGTGCTGACAAAACAACCTTTGCCCCCGCTCGGGCAGATTGAATCGCTAATTGCTCGCCAATTCCAGAAGACGCTCCCGTAATCCAAACTACCTTGTTGTTGAAATAACTCATTTTTATCCAAAAAAAATCCCAACCTATGGCTGGGATCTATCAATATTGCTAAAATTACAAGTCACCAGGAAGCGCTGCTTCTTTCACTGTTTTTTGTTTTGGCTTCAACTTCTCAATGAAAATGACTTTAAATTTCTCACCATCTGGTGTAAAAATCATTTGTGAAATTCCATTTTCGATTGAGGGCGGTGCCTTTTTATCGTTGTAGAATTTTTTCTCAATCAATTCATACGTATTATCATCATACTGAATAAATAGCGAAACTATTTGACCATTTTCAACTCTTGCTTTTCCAGAAACACATGATGTCCCTTCCTTTTCAAAGTAACTAATGATTACATTTCGATGCATGTCATCCGCTACTGTGTAAGCTCCTCTTTTGGCGAAAGCCTCTTCCAAACGCTTGTAGCAATCGTCTTGAGCGAAGGAAGCGCAACCGATTAAAAACGAGGATAAAATAAGTAAACCTTTTTTCATGTTGTTGTTGTTTTATGAGGTTAAACCTCGGATTCAAATATAACAAGTTTGAATGAAAATTCTCAAGTGCATTTAATTTATTTATTTTTGAAAAAATTCAATTCGGATGTCGAACAAACAAATAGCAGACCATTTTTCAGAGGCAATTGAAATACTTCACAAATTCAATACGTCTGAAAATCATATTCGCATAGAAAATGCTGGTCAATTAATGGTTTCAGCGATCCAAGAGAATAAAAAAATTATCAGTTGTGGAAATGGTGGCTCAATGTGCGATGCCATGCATTTTGCAGAAGAATTAAGCGGACGCTATCGCAACGACAGAAAGGCGCTTCCTGCCCTATCCATTTCTGATCCAAGCCATATTTCATGTGTAGGGAATGATTACGGTTATGATCATATTTTTTCAAGGTATATTGAAGCCGTTGGTCAAAAGGGTGATGTTTTATTAGCTATTTCAACTTCAGGAAATTCTCAAAACATACTAAAAGCGATCGAAGCAGCTAAGTCAAAAGGAATGAAAATTGTTGGGTTAACGGGCAAAGATGGCGGAAAAATGGCAACGCTTTGCGATGTTGAAATTCGCGCCCCACATTCAAACTACGCCGATCGAGCGCAAGAAATTCATATCAAAGTGATTCATTCACTCATAGATTTTATTGAAAAATCGGATATTTAATCTTAATTATCTCTGCCTCTCAAAAGCTCTAATTTTTAAATTATCAATGGTGATGCTTCCTGGGCTTCTTTTCCATAGATCTATTTTAAAAAGATCATTTTCACTTCGAATTTCCGGAGTTAAAAAATAAAAGTTGGCTTTCTGCATCTGTTTGACATCATTTTGAAGTTCAAATGTCTTGTAACCATAAGCACCATTTTTTCTCTCCATGCACAAAGCAATTAGAATAGGTAAATCTTTGTTATCTGTTTTATATTCAAACGAAATTGCCAACCAAACATGGTCTTTTTTTGTTATCTTCCGATAAGGAATACGAATTGGCATCGCAAATTCTTTTGATGCATCTGATAAAAGGACACCATTCGAATTATTTGAAAATTTATCTTCAAAAATCAACTTGGCTCTGTAATCTAAACTGTCAGTAAAGGAGTCATTCCCTGTAAAATCTCTTTGGACTAATAAAAGTTTCTGTTTGTCTTTATTCACATCCTTTTTTAGAAATATGGCCCAATAGTATTCTTTTGTAGTTCTGTAAGGATCTAAAATGTAGTGGCGTAGTTGCCACCATTGAAATTGATTCAAAAACAAGAAAAAAGACGCCAACACAATAAAAGCAAACTGAATTATACGTTTTTGTTCAAATAGCTTATCAACAAAAAATACCATCGGAATGCTAAGCAATGTGTAATAAGTAATGAGTGGACGTATAGAAAACCCCGCTCCATACCACCATTCCGTCCAACTGGCGACAATAAAAAATGAACAAATAAAAGTGCCAAATACAGGAATGAACACCCCTTTATTGGTGCGGTACAATTGCCGAAAACCTATCAGCGCAAAAATCATAATTGGGGTGTAAATCAACCAACCTTTTCGAAAACTGAATAAGGTATTCCAAATGTGTGGAGAAAAGAAATCGAGTCCAACACCAGCATTTTTATAGGTATCATAGATCGGTTTTCCTGTCTTGTAAAACCAATAGCCTGCTTGTGGCAAAGCAATGAATAATGCGGCACTAATCGCAATGTAAAATTGTCTGCGATGACTCTTTATTATTTCCCATTTCGACCGAAAGGAATGCCTGTTTTTTATACCAAATAAGATTGGAAAAAACGCAAAAAGTATTTCACTTGGCTTCACAAGAGCCATAAGTATCAGTCCAATTGAGATGACTAACAAATTTTTCAATTTGTAATCCAAGTGCCATTGAATGGTATTCCAAATGACAAGCGCAGCAAGCATGAAAAGCACATTCACTGTCTCCAAATTTTTTATGGTCATATGATGCGCGTAGTTTGTTCCAAGAACAATCATGACTAAAACAATCGCTGTTGATCTTTCGTTGGAAAAGTAAAGCATTATTTTTCTTAAATAATACAATCCAATGAATGTATACAACATGCTACCGAATACCAGTGAAATCTGATACGGATCAGAAAATCCATCTTGCGGAAAGCCACCTATGCCCGCTGAGAAATGACCAATAAAAAAGAAAATTGAATAGAATAGGCTCATTCCAAAGAGGAAAAAATACATTGGTTCACCCTTTTCCGTCGTAGAAATTTGATATACTGTACCGCTTAAATGTTTTTCATCATTTAGTTCATCTACCCACGACCTATCATTCAGCAATGGGTCATTGTAAATAAAAGTTGCAGGTAAAGGCAAATAATACCCAAAAACGTCCCAAGTAATTTCTCTGCTTTCACGGTAATTAAGTCTAAAAAAGAAGATGAACAGACAAAGGAGAATAAGTACTAATGAAGAAGGAGAAAAATTACGAAAGCGCCTCATCTGTAATGTTAAATCGATTTTTTTGGAAAAGTAGAAATTCTAATTACTTCCAATCGAAAGATTCACGAAATATTTATTAAAATCTTACCATTTTTGTTGAAAAAGAGAAGAAAAGGAATTGATTTGGATCGAAAATATTTGACTAAATTTGCCTTTTTTCAGCAAAAATGTCTAATCAGGACTTACAGATTACCGTAAAAAATATCTTTTCTGCTTATCTTGAGCAGAATGGCCACCGCAAGACACCTGAACGGTATGCGATACTCGCTGAAATTTACAATTATCAGGGACACTTCGATGTTGAATCGCTTTACCTGAAAATGAAAAATCAGAACTACCGTGTTTCAAGAGCGACACTTTACAATACGATTGATCTATTGTTAGCTTGTCATCTTGTTCGCAAACACCAATTTGGTAAAAACATTGCTCAATTTGAAAAATCTCATGGTTCAAAGCAACATGACCATGTAATTTGTACTGATACGGGCGAGGTAATTGAATTTTGTGATCCACGTATTCAAAACATTAAAGACACCATTGAGGAGTTGTTTGGTGTTACTGTACAGCATCATTCTCTTTACTTCTACGGTGTCAAAAAAGAAAACAATTAGTCAGTGAAATCGTTGGAATTTTTCATATCAACAGATGATCATTTGACTATTGTTCAATTGAAAGGGAAAATTTTGTTTGAAGCAGAACTTGAAACCTTGAATCACGAGTTTCAGGAATTAAATGCCTCAGAAGGAATGAACTGGATAATGGACATCAGTGAGTTGACACATACAAATTCAACAGGAATAGGTTTTTTAGTTCGCACATTAACAAGGTCCAGAGTAAACAATGGTGAACTTGTACTTTGCGGAGTAAAAGGCAACGTAGAAAAACTTTTTGAAATAGCGAAGATCAATGAAATCTTCACGATATACACCAATGTTTCGGAAGCGAAACAACATTTCAACAAATAACAATGAAAGTAGACGTATTACTAGGTTTGCAATGGGGCGATGAAGGCAAGGGAAAAATTGTCGATGTTTTAACTCCACAATATGACATAATCGCTCGTTTCCAGGGAGGTCCAAATGCGGGTCACACCCTCGAATTTGAAGGAATAAAGCATGTTTTACATACTATTCCATCTGGTATTTTTAGAAAAGACGTCATCAACCTTGTAGGTAATGGTGTTGTGATAGATCCTGTGATTTTTCAAAAAGAGCTTGAAAAGTTAGCTCCATTTAATTTGGACATCAAGTCCCGATTGTTGATTTCAAAAAAAGCACACCTTATTCTACCTACTCATCGCTTGCTCGATGCGGCATCTGAAACGGCAAAAGGAAAAAATAAAATAGGTTCTACCTTGAAAGGCATT
The DNA here is from genome assembly GCA_044341975.1 of Crocinitomicaceae bacterium. Classification (GTDB taxonomy): domain Bacteria; phylum Bacteroidota; class Bacteroidia; order Flavobacteriales_D; family Crocinitomicaceae; genus M0103. Next base: position 24,675 of record JBIIQP010000018.1, on the reverse strand, counting down.
GGACCGACTTACATGGATAAAACGGGTAGAAATGGTTTACGTGTGGGAGATATCTTCACGGCTCAATTCAAAGAAAAGTACGATGCCTTGGTGGAGAAACATGTAGGTATTTTAAAGCATTACGAAGGGTTTGAATACAATTTGGAAGAATTGGAAGGTCCTTGGGTGGAAGGAATTCAAACGTTACGTGAACTTACCGCTGTTGACAGTGAACACTATTTGAATCATGCATTAAAATCAGGAAAAAAAGTATTGGCAGAAGGTGCTCAAGGTACTATGTTAGATATTGATTTTGGAACATATCCTTTTGTTACATCCTCTAATACAGTGACAGCAGGAACCTGCACAGGTTTAGGTGTTGCTCCCACTAAAATTGGGCGTGTAATTGGTATTTTCAAGGCTTATTGCACACGCGTGGGCAGTGGCCCATTCCCTACCGAATTGGAGGATGCAACCGGAGAAGCAATCAGAGCAGAAGGTAGAGAATTTGGTGCAACAACAGGTCGACCTAGGCGTTGTGGATGGATCGATTTACCTCAGATGAAATATGCAATCATGGTGAATGGTGTTACTGAACTTTCCATGATGAAAGCGGATGTTTTGAGCATTTTTGACACAATTCAAGTTTGCACTCATTACCTCATCGATGGCAATAAAGTAGAAGATTTTCCGTTTGATGTTGACGGGGCAAATCTTACACCTGTGTATGAAGAATTAGAAGGTTGGAATTGTGATTTAACACAATTGGATGATTATTCTAAAGCACCACAAGCGTTGAAGAATTATGTAACCTATTTAGAAGAAAAACTTGAAGTTCCGATTACAGTAGTATCAGTTGGACCAGATAGAAAGCAAACATTGAATAATAATTGATTTGAAATTTCAAAAACATATCCTGAAAATTGCGCTTTTTACAAGCGCATTTTTTTTATACCCAATCATTTCGATTGGACAAGGAAATGTGCTTGAATTACTGCCGGGAGCAGAAAAATTAGGTTACAACAAAAAACTAGGCTATCAATACCTTGTGAGTGGTGTCAACTTTGTTTATCAAGGAAACACCATGTATTGTGATTCAGCTCATTACTTCGATAAAAGATCTGAAGTGCGTGCATATGGAAATGTGCACATAATGAAGGCTGATTTAAATCTTTTTTGTGATTCACTTTACTACAATGGTAAAACGAAGAAAGCTAAACTCTGGGGACATGTTCGCGTTCGTGATTTGGAATACAAACTCACGACTGACTCTCTGGATTACAATGCTAAAAAAGGCCAGGCAGTATATCGGCATGGTGGAAAAATTGAAAGCATTGTATCAAATGAAGTGTTAACAAGTCGCGTAGGTTATTTTTACCCGGAAACAAAGAATTTCTTTTTTAGCGGAAAGGTCAAATACAAGAATGATGAATTGTCAATGTCGACGGACACGCTGCAATACCTTTACTCAAAACAAATTACCTATTTCTATGGGCCAACGAAAATAGTCCGCAAAAAAACCACCATGTTTTGCGACAAAGGATGGTACAATGTTAAGACTGAAGAAGGAAGTCTGATTAAAAATGCCAAAATACTAGATGGAACAAAAATAATACAAGGCGATACCCTACTCTATCAGCCTCAAAAGGGACAGTCGATTGCAAAAGGACATGTTTATTATCGCGACACAACTGAAAAGATAACTTTCTATGGCGATCGTGCATTGAATTCAGACTCAAAGCATTTCTCACAAATTACCGGACATGCTCTAGCCGTAAAAGTTCAAAAGAAAGACACGATTTATATTCATGCTGATACTTTATTCAATCAAAATGATACGCTTGGAAAAGCCCTACTTACAAAAGCTTACCATGGCGCAAAGATTTATAACAGGTCGGTACAAGCGAAATGTGATAGTCTCAACTTTAGTGATACTTCCCAAGTCATCCAACTGTTCCATGATCCAATTGTTTGGGCAAAAAACGCAGAATTAAAAGGTGATCAAATGGATATTTTCCTGAATGATTCATTGGTTGATCACATTCTCATTCAAGAGCATGCAACAGTTTTAATGGAAATTGATTCCGGTGCATACTACAATCAAATCGGCGGAAAGAAAATCACTGCCTTTTTCAAAGAAAATGAATTGATACGATCCGATGTCAGTGGCAATGCTAAAACAATTTTTTATCCAGAAAAGGAAGAAAAAACAGACACTACCATCCAAGTAAAAAGACTTGGTATGAATCGATTGTTTGCAAGTGATTTACGTATTTATTTAGACAGTGGTGAGGTAACGGGTATTACTTATTTTGATGAGCCCGATGGCATCTTCTTTCCAATGAATCAAATTGATACAGAAGAACAATTTTTACCTGATTTTAAATGGAATGCTCTTTTGCGACCTAAAGATTCAGAATCACTGACAAACGATTAATTCGACTCTTCGTCATTATCCCAGCGGGTCACACGTTTCACACCTTCTACCTCTTCAAACTTCTTCATCAATTGCTCAAGATGTTCAGTATCGTATACAAGTACTTTCATCTTTCCTTCGAAAATTCCGTCTTCTGATTCAAAGGAAATTGATTTCATATTTACATTGTGCTGCTTTGAAATAATTTCTGTCAATCGATTTACTAACCCTAGGTTATCAATTCCACTGATGCGGATAGCTGCGATTCTCTCTTCTAATTTTTGTGATTGCCACCTCGCTTTGATGCATCGGTATGCCATTTTAGACATCAAATGTTCGGCATTCGGACAATTGTTACGGTGCACCTTAATTCCTTCATTAATTGTAATAAACCCAAATACTGCATCACCAGGAATTGGGTTGCAACAGCGCGCCATCTGGTATTGAATATTCTTAAAGTCTTCACCAATAATCAATGTATCCTGCGTCTTATTAATTTTTGGTTCAATGGCATCCTTGTGGCGATCTTTTTTAACAGTGACTGCTTTTTTCTCGAGCTGCAGCATGCCATTAACGCAATCAATATCTCTCAACTTGGAAAGATCAATTTTGCCTTTTGCTATTCTGAAATAAAGCTCTGTTGCAGTCGGAATCTGAAAATATTTTTCAAGAAAAGTTATGTTTTCGGATGCGAAACGGATGTTGTGCTGCTTGAATTTTCGATCAAGAATTTCTTTTCCATCTAAAGCAATGGCTTTTCTTTCTTCATTCAAAGAAGCTCGAATCTTTTGCTTCGCACGAGCAGATTTTACAAAACGCAACCATTCTTCATTCGGCTTTTGTTTAGCCGAAGTAATAATTTCAAGCTGATCACCACTCTGCAATTCATAGCTTAATGGGACTAGTCGATTATTTACTTTCGCACCGATGCACTTATCACCAATTGCCGAATGAATATCATACGCAAAATCTAGTATTGTAGAGCCATTCGGTAAAACACGTAATTCTCCTTTTGGTGTAAACACATAAATTTCGTCAGCAAATAAATTCAATTTGAATTCATTCACAAAATCCATCGCATTGGAATCTGGATTTTCCAGTAATTCACGAATTTCTGTTATCCAACGATCAAATTTACTTTCCTCAGCGTTTGATTCTTTGTATTTGTAATGAGCTGCCAAACCTCGTTCCGCAATCTCATCCATCCTTTTGGATCGAATTTGAACTTCCACCCATTTTCCTTGCGGCGACATCACAGTTGTATGCAAGGATTCGTAACCATTTGCCCTTGGAGTTGAAATCCAATCTCGCAAACGATCTGGGCTAGGCTGATAATAATCGGTTACGATACTGTAAATCCTCCAACAATCCGGTTTCTCCAGCTCAATGGGTGTGTCTACAATTATACGAATCGCAAAAAGGTCATACACTTCTTCAAAAGGCACCCCCTTTGTCGTCATTTTACGCCAAATTGAAGACACTGATTTCGTGCGTGCCTTGATATCAAAAACGTAGCCTTCATGCAAAAGTGCCTCTCGAATAGGCGACACAAATCGACGTATAAATCTATTCCTAACATCTTTCGATGATTTCAGACTTGATTCAATTTGTGCATAAATGTCAGATTCACTATAGAGCATGGAAAGGTCTTCCAATTCGCTCTTAACTGAATAAAGCCCCAATCTGTGGGCTAATGGTGCATAAAGAAATTTAGTTTCGGATGCAATCTTCAATTGTTTATCCGGACGCATACTACCGAGCGTACGCATATTGTGCAAACGATCAGCAAGCTTGACCAAAACCACTCGAATATCATCCGAAATGGTTAAAATCATTTTTCTAAAATTTTCTGCCTGAATGGATGCATTTTCATCAAAAACCTCCGGAATTTTTGTCAATCCATCAATAATCAATCGAACGCGTGCACCAAAAAGATCTTCGATATCCTGTAACGTAATGTGCGTATCCTCTACCGTATCATGTAAAAGTGCACAAACAACTGCCGTAGCGCCCAAGCCCATCTCTTCAGCGCAAATTCTCGCTACTGCAATGGGATGATAAATGTAGGGTTCCCCAGACTTTCTGCGCATTTCTTTGTGTGCCTCTACAGCAACATCAAATGCTTTACGAATTTTTCTTGTGTCTTCTTTTGAGCGATCCTTCACCGCACGCAACAATCCTTTAAACGCATTTAGAATTTCTTTGCGTTCTTGTTCTAGATCAATGTTTGGGAATTTAGAAGACGACTCAGACATAATCGAATTATTTCGCAGGTAATATTTTTGCAGCAACTTCACCAAAACCTACACGAACACCATCTTTACTAGAATAGCCTCGCATGATGACCGTATCATTGTCTAAAATGAATTTTCTTTCAGAACCATCATTCATTTTTAATGGTTTTGTACCCTTCCATGCAAGCTCCAACATTGACCCATAAGAATCTTCTGTTGGACCAGAAATTGTACCTGAACCCATTAAATCTCCACAACGAACGTTGCAGCCATTAACTGTATGATGCGCCAACTGTTGAGCCATGTTCCAATACATGTATTTAAAATTTGATCGGCTGATCGTTGTTTCCTCTGAATTTTCCGGCTCTATAGCGACTTCTAGATTGATATCATATGATTTCAACCCTTCAAACTTTAAATAACTCAAAACTTCAGGATGTTGTGAAGGAGTTTCTACTTTAAATGGTTCTAGCGCATCCAAAGTTACAATCCAAGCAGAAATAGACGAAGCAAAATTTTTCGCTAGAAAAGGCCCTAGTGGAACATACTCCCATTTTTGAATGTCGCGCGCAGACCAATCGTTGAATAGGCACATTCCAAAAATATAATCTTCTGCTTCCTCTGTTGAAATACTGTCACCCAACGGTTTTCCATCATACGTAATAAAAGCCATTTCCAACTCAAAATCCAACTGTTTGGAAGCTGAGAAAATCGGATCTTGGTCATCAGCAGGTTTGATTTGACCTTTAGGACGATAAATCGATTGACCTGATAGAATTACAGAACTTGCTCTACCATGGTATCCAACAGGAATCCAAAGCCAATTTGGCAACAAAGCGTTCGCCGGATCACGAAACATTACACCAACATTCGTTGCATGCTCCTTCGACGAGTAAAAATCTGTGTAATCTCCAATTTGAACGGGCATGCACATTTCAACCTGATCAGCAGAAATCAGAACCTGAGCAACGTGGTGTTCATTTTTTTGTAAATCATCTTGATCAGCTCGTAATAACTTGGAAATACGATTGCGCAACTCTCGTGTAGCCTTCTTGCCTTTCTTCATCAATGGATTTAAAAATTCATTATCAAAATCAGAAAGTTCAAAGGAAAGATTCTCCATGTATCCCAACACGTAGAGTGTTTTAAGGTCTAGCACATGATCACCAATGCGCACGCCAACTCGTGGTGTCAATTGATGAGTTTTGAAAATTCCAAATGGCAAATTCTGAATTGGAAAATCTGAATTAGCAGGGACATTCACCCAGGATGTTAAAGTAGGATTATTTGCAGCAATTGACATGTGTAGTATATAAATTGTAAATAAATATAAGAAATTAAACGTTAAATCTGAAATGCATGATGTCGCCATCTTCGACAACATATTCTTTACCTTCCACTTTGAACTTACCCGCATCTTTCACAGCAGATTCTGAACCTAGCGTGGTGAAATCACCATATTTCATTACTTCAGCACGGATAAAACCTTTTTCAAAGTCGGTATGAATAACCCCTGCAGCTTGCGGAGCAGTCATTCCCTTTTTAATTGTCCAGGCACGAACTTCTTTTTCTCCCACTGTGAAATAAGTTTGAAGATTCAATAAACTATAGGCAGAACGTATCAATCGATTCACACCAGGTTCGTCCAAACCTAATTCATCCAAAAACATTTGTCGTTCATCATACGTCTCAAGCTCAGTGATGTCAGCTTCTATTTTCGCCCCGATAACCAATACTTCAGCGTTTTCAGCCTTCACAGCATCCTTTACTTTTTCTACGTATGCGTTACCTGTTTTAACAGAACCTTCATCCACATTGCAGAGGTACAATACAGGCTTGGATGTAATCAACTGAAATTTTTGAACAATTTCCAACTCCTTCTCATCAAAATCTAGGGCTCTTACTGATTTCCCTTGCTCTAAAGCGGCCTTTATTTTTGTGGCTACCTCGTTTTCCTTGACAACTTCCTTATCCCCGGATTTAAGCATTCTAGCAATCGAAATAATTCGTTTTTCAATTGTTTCAAGATCTTTTAATTGAAGCTCAATATCGATGATTTCTTTGTCACGAATTGGATTTACACTTCCATCTACGTGGATAATATTTCCATCATCAAAACAACGCAAGACATGAATAATGGCATCTGTTTCACGAATATTTGCAAGAAATTGGTTTCCCAATCCTTCACCCTTGGAAGCACCTTTAACCAACCCAGCAATATCCACAATTTCCATGGTTGTAGGCATTACTCGCTGAGGATTTGCCAATGATTCAAGGACTTCTAATCGATTATCCGGAACTGAAATTGTACCGACATTCGGTTCTATTGTACAAAATGGAAAATTGGCTGATTGTGCCTTCGCATTGGATAAACAATTAAACAATGTTGATTTCCCCACATTTGGCAAGCCAACGATACCACACTTTAATGACATAGTTAATTTTTTTTGCAAAGATAATTATATCGAGAGAAAGCAGAGTTACATTGAAATAGAGAATGCTTAAATATTTAATTCATTACTTTTTCAATCAAAAAATGTTAATCTTTCCTTTTGCAGTCCTTGGCATCATCTTATTGACAATTATTGGAATTAGCCTACCCAAACAAAGTGAAATAATTGTTTCGAAGCTTATCCAAAGTAATACTGATGTCGTTTTCCATCATTTTGCCGATTTTGAACAATTTGCAAAATGGAATTATTGGTCAAAGAAATCAGATCACAATAAACAACTCATTCAAGTTGAAAAAATGAGTGTAGGACATCGTTACGAATGGCATGGAAATCATAAAATGACATCTGGAAGCATTGAAATAAATCATATAGAAGTGAATCAACGAATAGAATTTTTAATGAATATTGGTTTTGTCAAATCTGCCATTGCCAGAATTGATTTCGAAACAAAAGAAAATGGTACATTAGTCCTTTGTAAAATTTATATCCAATATGGAAAAAATCCCATTTCAAAATTGACTTACTTACGAAATAAAAGATCGATTAAAAAAGGTTTTGAATTTGGACTTAATAACCTAAAAGAGCAACTCGAAAAATGAAAAAAACTGCCCTTATACTTTTAAACTTTATTCTTTTAATACATTCTCAATATCAAGCTCAATCTCAAGATTCAGTTTTCATTCGTTCTATTTTCAACGAAGCACTCAGTCATGGACATGCCTATGAAGATTTAAGAGGCTTGTGCAAAGATGTTGGTGCACGTTTATCAGGATCGCCTGAAGCCCAAATGGCCGTTGAATGGAGTAAATTGAAAATGGAAAGTTACCATTTTGATAAAGTTTACCTTCAACCAATTATGGTTCCTCATTGGGAAAGAGGCACTAAGGAAAGTGGTTGGTTGCGCGAAAAAAATGGGGCCATGCACAAAATCAATCTTTTAGCTCTTGGAGGGTCTATTGCTACAGAAGGTCTGCTTGAAGCTGAACTTATTGAGTTTAAATCCCTCGATGAATTAAAAAAATCCAATAGAAATGCTGTTGAGGGAAAAATCGTTTTCTTAAATCAACCGATGGATGAACAACAAATAAGTACATTTCGGGCTTATGGTGGCTGCTGGCCTGTTCGCGGACAGGGAGCTGTTGAAGCAGCCAAATTAGGTGCAAAAGGATTGATTATTCGTTCGTTAGCCATGCCCTTAGATGATCATCCACACACAGGTTCAATGCAATACAATGATTCTGTAACAAAAATACCTGCTGCTGCAGTCTCCACATTGGATGCTGATTTTATTTCAAACAAATATTCTAATGAAAAACACTTAAAATTTAACCTAGAACTCAACTGTAAATCCTATCCTGATGAGCCATCTTTTAATGTAATTGGTGAAATAACCGGAAGAGAAAACCCTAACAATATCATTACGTTTGGTGGTCACCTTGATTCGTGGGACGCAGGAGAAGGTGCGCACGACGATGGCGCCGGTGTGATCCATTGCCTGGAAGCTTTGCGTATTTTGAAAAAATTAGATTACGCACCAAAAAACACATTGAGAGTCGTCTTTTTCATGAATGAAGAAAACGGAAACATTGGTGGAAAGACATATGCTACTTGGACAAAAGAAAAAGGTGAAAACCAAATTGCTGCGCTTGAAAGTGATCAGGGTGGATTCTCACCCAGAGGATTTCATTGTGATGGAAACGATGAGACAATTCAGCTTTTAAAAAGTTTTGCGCCACTATTTACCAATTATGGTCTGCATGACTTCGGCAAAGGGGGCGGGGGTGTTGATATCGGTCCTTTAAAAAAAGTATACACAACGATTCCATTATTCAGCTTTATTCCTGATTCCCAAAGGTATTTTGACTTTCACCATGCACCTTCGGACATTTTCGAAAATGTCAATAAAAGAGAGCTTGAATTAGGTGCCGCATCCATCTCATCTATCATCTATTTATTAGATAAGAATCTTTAGTATGAACATGACGTGTTAATAATTTGAAACTTTTTTAAAGGATTATCTGCCTTAAAAAGCCTAATTTTACTCAAAATTGAAACGCCTTAACAATCTACAAGGCGACCAAAAAACATCACTATGGTTCAAGACATTTTTGAAAAAATCAAGAGCAACAGAGGTCCAATCGGACAACACGCTAAAGAATCCCATGGTTATTTTACTTTTCCAAAATTGGAAGGAGCAATAGGACCACATATGGTATTCCGTGGTAAAAAACGCCTGAATTGGAGTTTGAATAACTACCTAGGTTTGGCTGACCATCCTGAAGTGCGTGAGGCGGATGCCAAAGCAGCTGCTGAATTCGGACTTGCCGCACCAATGGGAGCTCGTATGATGAGTGGAAACTCAAATTACCACGAACAATTGGAAGCCGAATTGTCTGCATTTGTTGAAAAAGAAGACACAATCCTTTGCAACTTCGGATACCAGGCAGTTGTATCTGCTATAGATTGTTTGGTGGACCGCAGAGATGTAATCGTTTATGACGCTGAATCACACGCTTGTATCTTAGACGGTGTGCGCCTTCACATGGGCAAACGCTACGTTTTCAAACACAATGATATCGAAGATTGTGAGAAACAATTAGAAAGAGCGACTAAATTGGCCGAAGAACAAGGAGGTGCAATCTTAGTTATCACCGAAGGTGTTTTTGGAATGCGCGGTGATCAAGGAAATCTGAAAGAAATCGTTGAGCTGAAGAAAAAATTCAATTTCCGTTTGTTTGTTGATGATGCCCATGGAATTGGAACACTAGGAGAAACAGGTGCAGGAACTGGTCAAGAGCAAAACTGCCAAGACAGCATAGATATTTATTTTGGTACATTCGCTAAATCATTTGGACTGATCGGAGGATTTATTTCCAGTGATGAACAAGTTGTTGAATACCTTCGTTACAATATGCGTTCTCAGATTTTCGCGAAAGCAATGCCAATGCCTCTTGTAATTGGTGCCTTGAAGCGTTTGGAATTGATGAGAAATCACCCAGAATACAAAACGAAACTTTGGGAAATTACGAATGCACTTCAAAATGGATTAAAAGATGCAGGATTCGATATCGGACCAACTGGATCTTGTGTAACACCCGTATACATGAATGGCTCTATTCCTGAATCAACGAATTTGATTTATGATTTGCGCGAAAATTTCAATTTGTTCTGTTCAATGGTTGTATATCCTGTGGTACCGAAAGGCATGATCATTCTTAGATTGATCCCAACTGCAGTCCATACCTTGGAGGATGTTCAATACACTATCGAATGTTTCTCCAAAATTGTTGGAAAACTGAAAGCTGGTGAATATATGTCAGATAAAATCGCGTCTGTATAAGTTCAAATATTTTTTATTTAGAAGACCGGTTATGCCGGTCTTTTTTTTGTTTTTAAATGATGGAAAAGGGAATAGAATTACTTCTTAAATCAATCGAACTTGAGGAAAAAGAACAAATAAAACGCTACCAACTGGAAGGTGGGGCATCTCTCAAAATGCTCAAATCTTTAGGGTTAGCAATTCATCCAATTCGTGTAAATCGTAAAACCTTCGGTTATTTAGACTATCCGGAGATTGCTTTCTCAACACCCTATCCATCGGAAACTAGTTCTTTTCGAGATGGCTGTTCCATTGAACTTTTCTGCACAGGTGAAGAACCGATAAAAGGCATGTTATTGTTTTATGATGGAAGAAAAGGAGAATTCAGATTATTTACATCCGATTTTCCTGACTGGATAGAAGATGAAGGCACAGGAATTAAAATTGCGCCAGATGTTCGGACAACTCAATTGATGAGAAATGCAATAGATTCAATCTCAACCAACAAACAATTATCCCATTTATTTCAAAAAATTCACAACAAACAAGTTGAAAATAATTCCAGTGATCAAACTAATACAGAAATCAACATTAAAAACGAAGGCCTAAACGAAAGTCAACAAACTGCTGTTTGTCAAATTATCAAAGGAAATCAAGACATTCAAGTTGTTCATGGACCTCCCGGAACAGGGAAAACGACTACTCTTATCGAAGCTGTATTTCAACTATGTGAATTAAAAAAAAGAATTTTAATTGCAGCACCAAGTAATACTGCTGTTGATCATTTTGCTCTTCAGTTGAATCAACAGCATCCGAAAATAAATATATTGAGAGTTGGAAACAATTCAAAAGTAAATGAACAGATTTTACCCTTTACTCCTGAAGGAAAATTAAAAAACAGCAAGGAAGAAAAGGAGATCAAGCGACTAAAAATTCAAGCCGAAGAATTGCGAAAAATGGCCCATCAATACAAGCGTAACTTCGGCAAAGATGAAAGAGATCAACGAAATTTATTAATCAAGGAAGTTAAAAATATTCGCAAACAAATTCGCGACATACAAGAATACAATGAAGAGAAGCTCTTTGAACAAGCACAGGTGATTTTAGGAACACCAATTGCACTTTCAGATGTTTACAGAGATATCGATACGAGGATGGATGTTCTCCTAATTGATGAAGCAGGTCAATGTTTAGAACCTTTGGCATGGTGCATTTTTCCATTTGCAGAACGCATTATTTTAGCAGGCGATCATTTTCAATTGCCTCCTACTATTCTTTCACAAGAAGCTATTCAACTTGGTTTTAACAGATCCATCTTGGAAGTTTGTGCCGAAAATTTACAGGAAATCAATCTTTTGAATGTTCAATATCGCATGAAAGAACCTATTGTAGAATTTTCCAATCGGTATTTTTACAAAGGGAAAGTGCATTCAGAAACGTCGCTTCTTTCGAAAGACAAACATTTCTACTTTTTCGATACGGCCGGCGCTGGATGCGACGAAGAAAGTGGAGAAGATGGTTCAAGCTTGATCAATGATGGTGAAATCACTGCAATTTCCAAGTTGATCCAGCAATACAATCTCACAGCAGAAAAAACAGTGCTCATTTCACCCTATGCAGGTCAAGTAGCATTGCTTAAGACTGAATTTTCAACTTATCAATCAAGCACAATTGACAGTTACCAAGGACAAGAAAAAGAAAACGTAATTATTTCTCTGGTAAGATCCAACAATGAAGGAGAAATTGGTTTTCTAAAAGATTATCGCCGAATGAATGTTGCTATGACACGAGCAAAAAATAGGCTCTTTATAATTGGAGATAGCGCAACATTAGGGTCAGATTCTTTTTATGCGCAACTTCTTGATTATGCCGAATCAATAAACTCCTATCACAGCGTTTGGGAACTTGAAGGATAAAATTAGGATTACAATTCTTTCAACAAAGTACACAACTCCTCAATCTCTTCAGCACTATTAAAAGCGTGGAGACAAATACGAATGCACTCCGCTCCTTTGTTGACTGTTGGGCTATAAATCGGCTTCACAGCTATTCCTTTTTTCTGAATTATCTCTGCAATTTGTTTTGTTTTTAAAATCGAACCAAAGGTTACTATTTGAATGGGTGACCTCTCATCTGATTTAAAATTAAAACGCTCTAAATTGCTCCTAAATAGTCGAATATTTGCTTGAAGTTTTAGCTGCAATTGAACGAAATCAAGCGAACATTGCTGCTGTATTAAGGTATACGTTGATGGAGGCAACGCGGTTGTGTAAATGAACGATCGGGCAAAATTGACTAGAAATTCTTTCAAGGCTAATGGCCCTAGAATAGCTGCACCATGACACCCAAATGCTTTTCCAAAAGTCACTAATCGAGCAAATACTTTTTCGCTTAATCCTAATTTATCGACCAACCCTTTTCCGAATACACCAGCGGCATGTGCCTCATCTACAATTAAATACACACCATATTTCACACATATTTCTGCAATCCGTTCCAAAGGTGAAATATCACCATCCATAGAATACAAGCTTTCAACTGCAACATAAACCGTGCCCTCTGCCCTTTGGATTTTATTCTCAAGATCTTCTATAGAATTATGCTCAAATGAATATGCTTTAGCATTTGACAAACGAATTCCATCGCGCACACTAGCATGAATAAATTGATCATAAATGATTGTATCTCCTTTTTGGGGAACAGATCCAAAAAAACCCAGATTCGCGTCATAACCTGAATTAAAAACCAATGACGATTCAACACCAAAATATTCTGCCAAGAAGGTTTCACATCGCTCAGCCTCAGCAGAATTACCCGAGATCAACCTACTCCCGGTACTTCCTGCTATTGAATTATTAAATGAATGTGATTGTTTCGATAATCCCAAATAGTCATTGGAATAAAAATCAATCATCCCATCCAAACAAGAAAGGGAACGTAACGTTCCCTCTTGTTTTCTTGCTTTTAGTTTATCAAGTAACTTAGCATCCATTAATTGGACCCAACTGTTTTTATTTTTCTAGGTTCGAATCCTTCTTCACGCACTTTTTCACGAGCCAATTCTAATTCCAACGCTCTTTCCGCTTCTTGCTTTTTACGTGCAATCAACTTTTCGTCTGGCTCTGTAACTGGTTTCTCGCCATCGGCAAATGCCTCTTTAGGCAGTAACCCCAGAATTTTAAACATTTCCTTATCCTCATTGAACTCAGGATTTGGCGTTGTAAGTAATTTATCGCCTGCAAAGATAGATCCTGCACCAGCCATAAAGCAAAGCGCTTGTGCCTCCATGCTCATTTTTGTCCTTCCCGCAGAAAGTCGAACCACCGACTCAGGAAACGCTATTCTAGTCGTCGCAACCATGCGAATCATCTCCCATTGTTCAATTGGCTTTTGGTCTTCAAGGGGAGTTCCCTCAACTGCTACTAATGCATTAATAGGAATTGAATCGGGTGGCGTTTCCATCTCCATGTAACTCAACAATAGACCAATGCGATCCTCTACTGCTTCACCCATTCCAATAATACCACCAGAACAAACCGTTATACCTGCTTTACGTGCATTATCAATTGTATTCAATCGATCATCGTATTCACGTGTTGAAATAATGTCTTTGTAAAAATCTCGTGATGAATCAAGATTGTGATTGTACGCAAATAAACCAGCTTTTTTCAATCGAACAGCCTGATCTTCATTCAACATTCCAAGTGTACAACACACCTCCATATCAAGGTCATTTACAGCTTGAACCATTTCAACGACCGTATCAAAATCTTTATTGTCTCGCACTTCCCTCCATGCAGCACCCATGCACAAACGGGAAGATCCATTTGCTTTTGCATTTTGTGCCTGTTCTACAACCGATTCTACAGTCATCAGTTTGTGTGCCTCAACATCCGTGTGATAGCGAGCTGCTTGCGGACAATAACCACAATCTTCAGGACAACCACCAGTTTTGATACTCAACAAAGATGACATTTGCACCTCTCTTGGGTTGTGAAATTGACGGTGAATTGTTGCCGCTTCAAAAACCAATTCCAAAAGTGGTTTATTGTAAAGAGCTAAAAGACTTTCTCTGTTATTGTATGTTGAATTTACTTTCATCATGAAGATTTGGTGCAAATATAAGAATTAGGTCCGAAAAGATTATTTCTCCTCCGAATCAAGCTTTGTGAAGCAAACAAACGGCATAGGCTTTGACAGCTTTTCGTTCACCAAAAGAATCAACTTTTTCGTGCGTTGTCGCTTTTATAGAAACCTCATCAACAGTGACTTTGAGAATAGATGCAATGATTTCTTGCATATCAGGAATGTGAGGATTTAGCTTTGGAAGCTCTAAAATTACAGTGCAATCAATATTGACAACTGACCAACCTTTTTCGCTGATCAAATTCACAACTTCTTTTAAAAGTATTTTTGAGTCAATCCCTTTGTATTTGGGATCTTTATCAGAAAAATGATATCCTATATCACGAAGATTTGCTGCTCCCAATAATGCATCACAAATTGCATGCAACAGCACATCTGCATCAGAATGTCCTACTGCACCTAAATCGGATTCAATTTTTTTTCCCCCAATAAATAGTTCATGTGTCTCAGATAACTGATGCACATCAACGCCAAAACCGATACGGATATTCATGAATTATTCTGGTTTTGCATCTCCACTTCCAGCCGATCCACTGTCACCTAGTGTGAAACGAAGTGTAAATCGTAATGTATTAGCCAATGGACTTTGACGACCATTTAAAGAAGCTAAATAGGAAATATCGACTCCGAATTTGTTGTATTTAAATCCTACACCCGCATTAAAATACTGTCGATTTCCTTTGACCTTACTTTCATAGAACACTCCACTTCGAATTGCCAAAACATTGTTATACCAATATTCCAATCCAAGTGCCAAATTAACTTCTGCCAATTCTTCTTTCAATTTGGTTCCTTTAGCAACTTGAAAAGACCCATCAGAATTTTGGATATAATTTCCATCGGCATCTTCAATAGGTGTACCTGGTGCATCATAAAACGACTGCAACATACCTGAAATCACCCCTACATCAGAATTACGACCTGAAATCAACATGTTATCACCACCATAAAAGTCATAAATAGCAGGAGTGGGCACTAATAATTTTTGCAAATCGAAGCATACTGCCAAGTTATTGTATTTATCAAACTCAGCCTTGAATGAGTTACCAATCTTTAAATTCATTGGAATGAAATCTCGCGTCGCAAGTTCTGAATAGGCTACCTTGTTTCCAATGTTGTTTATTGTAGCTGCAAAAGTGTAAACTCCTTTAGTACTTCCAATTTTTGCATCGTCATTATAGTATGAGAAGGATAAATCAGTCGCACCAACAACACCGGCCTTGGTATTAACACCTGCCACGGTTAATCCTCCTGTCAAATTTGAATATGCAAATTTCCCATTCACACCGATACTTAATTTCTCACTTAATCGAAATGCGTATGCTCCTGTTATCTCAAATTCACTTGGTTTGTCATCACGAATTACATTTCCCGAAGCATCCGTAAAGGTAATTTCACCCAAACTAAAATAACGCAGTGAACCGCCAATTGCATTTCTTTCGTTAACCCGATAATATCCCGATAAATAAGACAAATGGATATCATTCGTCAATTGTCTCAACCAGGGAGTATAAGACAAACTAACCTCAGACTTTTCTTTGGCAAAATTTAACAATGAAGTATTCCAATAAACTGAATTGGCATCAGCACTTAATGCAGTTCCTGCATCTCCCATCCCTCCTGCTCTAGAATCCGGAGTGATAGCCATAAAGGGAACAGCTGTGGTTATTGTGTTGAGCTGCAAGTCATTTTGAGTAACACCACTGCCTGTTGGTTGCGCAAATACTTTCAACGACAGAGCGATGCAAAAGAGACTGAGGATGAATTTATACATGTCCTTTAATACTTTGGGGTGACAAATATACGCAAATACACCTGCTTTATTGTGTGATTACTTTAATAAAACCAATTTTTCTGTTTTCTCAGCATTGGTTCCATCAGGAGAATTAACCTTCAAGTTATAAACGTAAACACCCTTGGCAAGTTGATCTCCAAAATCATCCCTTCCATCCCATTCAATACCTTGAGAACGAAAACCTTCTGTATTCACAATTTGATTCAATGTCCGCACCAATCGACCTGAAACTGTAAAAATTTGAATTTGAGTCTCCAATTGAGAACAAACTTGGTTGTGTTCAAAATAAAACTGGGTTTTAGTCGTAAACGGATTGGGGTAGTTTAACACATGATCTAAGGCCATTTCAGCTTTTTCTTGAACAATAAAATCAATTGATTTTTCTGATGAATTGTTATTTACATCCCATACTTTGACAGTCAATTTGTGTTTCCCTTTTTCCAATGCTGGAAACCTATAATTTACTTCACCAGATTGATAAGAATCGAGCGCTGCTGCGTAGTAATCATTCAAAACAATTGGTTCAGAAGTATTATCATCCAGAATAACTGTCAAATCATGACCAATACCATTTCCAACCGTATTGATACCATTTTCATCAAATAATTCAGCTATTAACTGTGGAGTTTCATCCGTAATACCACCGTTGACAAAGTTCTTATCATTTATAAACAATGAAACATCAGGGCCTTGAGTATCAATAATCCCATTTGCATCTATACCACCAATTATTATGCGATCATCCGAACCACTGGCATCTATTTGATTTTCGTTTGCATAATAACTGATTTTCCCATTACCAAATGAAAAATTAATGTCCTTTGGAACAATAAAAGAAAAACTAAAATACCCATTGGTAACCGTCGCCTTTCCTTTGTATACAATATTTTTTTGCAATTCAAAATCTATAACCGGAGAATCTGAATTTTGACCTAATGTTGAAAGATTTTTTGGTTTATCGAAAATAGATGGTGTTACAATTCCATTAAAGTTTGTCAACAGATTCCCATTAAAATCCTCTAAATGTCCTTTGATAGTGACCTTGCTCAGCGCTCTGATTGTATCTATTTCAACAACAGGATTTAAACCATTGACACTGTCTGTAACAACTTTTAATCTCGGTAGTGCAATTTTCAAAGCTGGATCTCCAATTAGCGTAAAGCTGCGCTTATTATCGGAAGAACCCGAACCATTTTTTGTTAAACGCATAATTTCGCCGAAAGCAAGTGGTTCATTGTTTGAATCCCTGGTAAAAACGTGCTCATAAAATTGTAAACCCGTAACAGTATTCACTCCAAAAAAAACAGAACGCGATGTCGTCATCAAAGCAATTGCACCTCCAACTGCATTCAAGGAAACGTATTCTCCAGCTGATAAACGCGCAGGATCATCATATTTCGTGAATTCACATGTGGCTGAAACGAATAAATTCAATTTATTGATATTATTCCAACTTTGAACTTGAGGAACTGTTACAACACGTTCTTCCGCTAAACCAACTTCACCGCCATGTCCTACATAATTAACAACCAACGCACCGCGCTCAACTCTATCTGTTATTGCATTAAAGATATCTGGATAGCGCTCACCTCCTGCGGTCGTAACTTGTGTATAGGCATCACAATATAATTTGTCACAATTCATGTCGGAATGATTGGCTTTTACATAATCATATTGTGGCTCAGTGTCTTGAACTACAAAGTACCCCCCCTCCTCATCATCCGCTATCTGAACGTAATTCAAACGCCAATCACCAAAAGTAGAAGTCTCACCCTGAGCATTGCATTGTCCAGAATTTATTGTGTTAGCATAAATGGATGAACCATTTCCCATGTAGTGTTCGATTTTGTCAACCTGTTCCTTTGCTGTTTTGGTATCTGAAATCAATAACCTACCAACGCCAATATCCAATAAATCCGATGGCGCTATCGCTTCAT
The DNA here is from genome assembly GCA_044341975.1 of Crocinitomicaceae bacterium. Classification (GTDB taxonomy): domain Bacteria; phylum Bacteroidota; class Bacteroidia; order Flavobacteriales_D; family Crocinitomicaceae; genus M0103. The sequence goes on along the minus strand of JBIIQP010000018.1, from coordinate 6,396 downwards.
TATTGTCCAACATGCCATAATAGTCATCCGTGACGAGTGCTGAAACATGATTCTCACCATCCAACACTTGATAGGTCGGCACATAATTGTTATTATTGGAAACCCTATCCTTCGGATCATACGTTCCATCCCCAAACAGCAAAAGGTATTTTGGCGGCGTGCCAGAAGAAACAGAACGGTCGTAAAACATCTTTGCAAACATTCGTATTGCCGTTGGGTCCAACATTCCGGAACTAAATTCATTGTAGACCTGATCAGTGGTTACGACATGAACAGATAAACCTTCTGTTTCATGCAGCGCTGCCAAACGATTAGCTTGCGCTAAAAAATCTCGGTGTGTAATTAACAACATGTCAGCTTGAGACAAGCCATGGAGATTTTGCGAACTAACCAATCCAATCCTACTTGGTGTTAAAAAGGCTGTCCCATTCGAAGCAACAAATTCACGCAATGTATCTGTCGCTGCAACAAATGAAAAAGATGATGAATTCATTACGCCTTGTATTACTGAAGGCACATGCCGATCCGTTACATCCCAAACAAAACCAATACTTGGTAAAGCATTCAAAGTGAACTCGCCGACATTCCCTATGCCAACAGAAGCAAGATCCCTAAAATTAAACTGTGAATTGTAAAACTTCAAGGATCGTCTTGCATTCAAAAGAATACGGTCCAAATAGACAACCGTGCTAGGTGAATTTCGAGTGATTTTTATTTTAAATGGCAAACTTGCGGTAGGACTTGTTAAAGTCATTGTTTTTACTGACTGCGCATAATCATAGGAAACTGTCGGTAGAACAGAAGACGAGAGGATGTTGCCATTCACTGAATATTCTTGAGCTGTTCCAAGTGCTGAAGAAGCATTCGCAGCAATTGAAGTTTTGAAATATGCAGGAGAAGAAACCTCAATATCAGGCACATAAAAATTAAATACTTGCTCCAAATCTGTGTCAAATAATTCACCATACCATCGTTGCCCACCTCCCACTAGATTTACCAAGTCGTTTTCATAAACATCGCAAAAGGAATATGAGGTTACAACTTTGTTGGGCGTTGCCACATTTAGAGGTTGCAATTGAATCCTCAAAGGAGGTTCGTTTTCATTGATATTGATGAAATAACAGGAAACATCACTGTAGATGTTTTTATCCAGGTTCATTTCAGACAAACCATTTGCTCGCAATCGACTTGGCCCCCATCCATAGAAAAGAAAATAATCGCCATCATCAAACGAACCATCACTATCACCAACCATTTGAATTGCATTTTGAGCAAGGTCGTCGGTTCGCTTAACGGAATTCAATTCTGGTAATCTACCATCACCATTACCATATATATGTATAGCATCTGGATGAAGACCAGAAAGTGAAATGCCACAGGCATCCAAAAACGCCTTATCAATTTTATAAATCCCATCGCGCGCCACACTTATTTTGTACCAGGTCCCACTTCCTTCACTTAATACAGATTGAGTCGAAAAGCTCTTTTGAGATTTATTCTGAACTACTGACTTTGAGGTCAATTTTGTTTTAAATCCAACGACTCTTTTTAATTCATTGTTTACCATTAAATAAGGAAAGAGATAAACTACCGCAAAAGACTCTTTTCCTGCATTAGTAACCTTTAATTCATATTTCAATTCATTTCCAAATTCAAAACCATGCCTTTCAAGGTATTGTCGATCAGCTATCGGAGCAGTTTCGGTCTGGAAATCAACTAAATTATATTGATAATTTGTTGAAGACAGTTTGACTTTGGAAAAAAAGACAGGCTTTCCATTGCTAGGTTCTTGTCCTTCAATTGTTGGTATTGAAGTTTCTTCACCATTGTAAGATACTTTCAGAGGTTGCTTCCAATGCAATTGAAAATCAAGTACTTCTTGTCCATTAGCATGCACAAAAGTTAGAACAACAAACAATATTGAAGCTTTGAAACGCAATAAATCTTTCACCAATTCTTTGTCCATAATGCAAATATGATAAATCATCAACAATGATAACTTGAAAAAAACGCTTTTATTCTTTGAATATTATGTTTGGAATTACAATATTTGTAACCTAAAATTAAAAATAGCGTTATCTTTGGTCAGATTTCGTTTTTATTAATCACGCTAATGAAAGGACTCAAACGTTTAATTCTTGCTTGCTCATTCATTCTACTCTGCGCTAATCTGAATGCTCAAGATCCTACGTTTACGCAGTTCTATGCTAATCCACTCTACTTGAACCCTGCATTTGCCGGTTCTCATGGTTGTCCAAGATTTGCTTTGAACTATCGTAACGAATGGCCCCAGTTATCTGGAAATTACGTCACTTACAGTGCGTCGTATGATCAATTCTTCAAAAATATTTCTGGAGGATTTGGTGTTTTGGCGACACATGATCAGCAAGGACAAGGAACAATCAAGACGTCAATGCTTGGTTTGATTTATTCTTACCATTTGCAGTTGGGTCGTAAATGGAAAATGATGTTTGGAGCACGTGCATCTTGGTACCAGAAATCGCTTGATTGGGATAAATTGACATTTGGAGACATGATTGATCCTCGAAGAGGATTTATCTATTCTACAGGAGATGTTCCAAGAGGCGGTTCAAGAGGATTCTTCGACGCTTCAGCAGGAATGTTGGTTTTCAACAAACATTTCTTCGCAGGTGCAGCATGGCACCATATGAACCGTCCAAACGAATCAATGATTATTGGCGACTCACCACTGCCTTGGCGATTTACAGGTCACGCAGGAGCTGAAATTCAATTGGGTAAAAAATCCAAGTATTCAAATGGAACATCTATCATGCCCAATGTCATTTATCAATACCAGAATGGATTCCAAGAATTAAGTGTTGGTACGTATGTGAAGTACGGTTCATTCAACGTTGGGGCTTGGTACCGAAACAGAGATGCATTCATCTTAACAATTGGAATTAACACAGGTAAATTTAAGCTTGGCTACAGTTATGATGTGACTGTATCGAAATTGAACAATGGAGTGTCGGGTGGTTCACATGAAATATCGATGGGTATCAATCTTACGTGTAAGAAGAAGCCTGTTTCTTTCAAAACAATTTCCTGTCCATCGTTCTAAAATTGTAACCTTTTTAGCAGTTTACGTTAAATGAGTAAATTTGCAGTTTGAGAATTATGAAAACACAAAACAAAAATATGCGAATCATTAAGTTCTTTTCAGTTCTTTTGGGAGGGGTTATTTTGGCCTCTTGTGCGCGTGAGGCATCATCCTCTACAGGATGGAATTACAATGACCCTAGAACAGGAGGTTTCCAGAGAGTGCCTTATGTAGACCAGGAGACTGGCCCAGGATTAATCCTTATTGAAGGGGGTACATTCACTATGGGTCGTGCTGAACAAGATGTGATGTACGATTGGAATTCACGTCCTACCCGTGTAACAGTTTCTTCTTTTTATCTTGATCAAACTGAGGTAACAAATTTCCATTGGTTAGAATACTTGTATTGGATTTCTCGTGCATATGAAACATATCCAGTAGTTTATAAAAATGCATTGCCAGATACATTAAGTTGGAGATCTCCTCTTGGGTTCAATGAGGATTATGTTGAATACTACTTGCGTCACCCTGCATACCGAGATTATCCAGTTGTTGGAGTTTCTTGGTTGCAAGCGAATGATTTTTGTAAGTGGAGAACTGACCGAGTTAATGAATATATCTTAGTGCGTGAAGGTATCCTTGCATGGAATATTGATCAAAGAGACGAAAACACTTTTAATACTGAATCATATTATGCCGGACAATATGAGGAAGCTGTAATTCGTAATGTTCAAGATCTTAATCCATCCAATATTCAAGGTAAAAAATTAGGAACACGTAATATTCGTATGGAAGATGGAATTCTTCTTCCACGATACCGACTCCCAACTGAAGCTGAATGGGAATTTGCAGCAACGGGATTGCTTGGAAACTTGGCTGAAGGTTCTGAAAACATGACAGATAGAAGAATTTATCCATGGAATGGACATTGGGTTCGTAATGATGATGAACAATTCCAAGGATCAATCAGAGCTAACTTCGTGAGAGGTCGTGGTGACTACATGGGTGTAGCAGGAAACCTGAATGATGGTGCTGATGTAACAGCTCCAGTGGAGTCTTACTGGCCTAATGATTATGGTTTATACCATATGGCTGGAAACGTTTCTGAATGGGTAATGGACGTTTATCGCCCACTATCATCCGAAGATTTTGATGAGTTCCGTCCTTTCAGAGGTAATGTTTTCAAAACAAGATTGCTCAATAATGAAGGAGTTATTGATATCAAGAGCCAGCAAGTTGCTTATGATGTTCATGGTATGAAAGAATACTTGAACGAATTTGAAAGAATTCGCTACCAACGTATCTCTGCTGATAAACACGATCCAAATGACACAATTATTCCTGTTGGATTATCTCAAAATGTATCCTCAAGAAACCCAACACGTCGTGGTTACGCGCCAGATCCTTTCTTTGTATCACACAACAAAGCAAAAGATTCAATTGAATTAAAATTACTTCGTGATATCAACAAAGTGATAGATGACGCAATAATTATGAAGAACGACAAGTATGACCTAGAAGCTTCTGCGTTGATTCAAGAAAGATTATTCGAAGGTATTTTTGCTGACGAGTTAAGAACTGGTCCAGAAGGAGAAGAGTATGCATTCGAAATCATCTCTATGCTTCGAGAAGGATTTACAGATTACATTCTTGATACACCTGGTAAACTTCGTTACCGTAATGTGACTGAAGAAGAAAACATTGGTCGACTAAATTATCGTCGTGATGATTACATGGATTACTTAGATGGAGATATCGAAACGTCTATTTATTATGCGAACGATGATCGTAAAAATGCAATTAATCAAGCGAATCGTGATCCAAACCTTATCATGTATCAAAGTGATCACGAAGAATTTGGTTTGAACGGAGCTCAAGTTAAACCAGGAGACAGAACTTCTTGGCCAACAACTTTGATCTCTGATAAATCAAGAGTTTACAAAGGAGGTTCGTGGAAAGATCGTGCATATTGGTTAGCTTCAGGGTCTCGAAGATTCCTTGATGAGGACAAATCAACTTGTACAATTGGATTCAGATGTTGTATGAGTCGCCAAGGAAGCCCAACTGGTATAAATTATCAGAACTCCAAAAAGAAAAAGTAAAATTTTAAATATTTTTGAAGCCCGATTCGTCGGGCTTTTTTTTTGAATCTATGAACAAACTATTTGAACTTTTTTACGAATGCAGCGGTGTCTCAACTGATACACGTAAAATTGAAAAAGACTCGTTATTTATCGCATTGAAAGGGGCTAATTTCAATGGAAATGAGTTTGCTGAGACAGCAATTTTGCAAGGAGCTAAATATGCTATCGTAGACGAAATTGAATTTAAGACAAATGAAAATATTTTTTTAGTCGATGATGCACTTAAGTTTTTACAACAATTAGGGAATTATCATAGAACTAAATTTAAAATCCCAATCATTGGTATTACAGGCAGTAATGGTAAAACAAGTACTAAGGAATTAATCAATGCCGTACTTTCTACACATTATTCGGTGCTTTGCACTAAAGGAAATTTGAACAACCATATTGGCGTACCATTAACCTTGCTAAAATTAAATAATGTGCATGACATTGCTATAATTGAAATGGGTGCAAATAAATTCAAGGATATCCAGGAGCTTTGTGACATCGCCCACCCTACTCATGGTATCATCACAAATATTGGAAAAGCACATCTTGAGGGTTTTGGTGGTTTTGAAGGTGTTTTGAAAACCAAAAAGGAACTTTACGAATCGGTTTCAAACTCAAATGGAATAATTATATACAACTTAGATGACGAGGTTCTTTCAAACAATTTACCATCAAATGTAACATTATACTCCTATGGCACAAAAAACGCTGATTTATGTGGTAATTTGACTTCATTGAATCCTTTTATTACTTTCAGTTACAGCCATAAAGATTATGTTTCGCCTGAGATACAAACCAACCTCATTGGGAAATACAATTTTTACAATTTCTTAGCTGCAGTTACATTCGGTGCACTATTTCAAGTACCCTATTCAAAAATCAATACTGGAATAACAAATTACCAACCTGATAATAATCGTTCTCAAGTCAAAAAGACTGACAAAAACACGCTTATTCTTGATTGTTACAATGCGAATCCAACGAGCATGAAAAGTGCGTTGGAAAGCTTTGCAATGATTGACCATTCATCCAAGTATTTTATTATCGGAGATATGCTCGAATTGGGTACTGAAACCGAAAGCGAACATATTCATATTGGACAACTCGCGGAAAAATTAGGAATTAATGGTTATACCGTCGGTGAAGAGTTTTTACAGGTACATTCTACCAATTTCATAAAACAATTTAAAACCCGTCAAG
>JBIIQP010000105.1:0-9027 GCA_044341975.1 Crocinitomicaceae bacterium | reverse complement strand
TGGAACAACAAAACTATTTCATATGAAAGAGGTTCCAAATGATACCAGTCGCTTGGATATCTATTTTGATGCAGGCACTGCGCGCGGAGAAAAAGGAATTGCATCTTTTGTAAATGGATTATTATTGTCTGGCACCAACACTAAAACTTCTGTAGAAATTAACGGCGAAATTGACGCATTAGGTGGTTTTTTTGAATCTGGTATTTCTTCTGAAAATGCAGTTCTATCGGTTTATGCTTTGAAAGAAAATCTCCTCCCAATTTTGAAAATACTCGTGGATGCAATAGACCATCTTGCATTTCAAACACACGAAGTAGAGGAAATCATCAATGATCGCAAACAAAAGTTCAAAGTCAACATGGAAAAAGTGAGTTTTCTGGCGCAAAGAGAATTCCAAAGTAGACTTTTTAACGATTCATTGTACGGTCGAATAACGGATGAAAAGGATTTCGATTTAATTGAAATTGAAAATTTAAAAAAGTTTCATGTTGAACATTACCTCAAAGGATTGCAAAAAGTGGTAATAATTGGCGACTTACCTGATGTTGAGATTCATTCAATCATTCAATTAGTTGAAAAATGGTCTGTTGCAAACAACGGTAATTATGAAAAAGACCTTCAAAATTTGCAAGGAGAATTTCATGTTGACAAATCAGGTGCTGTTCAATCCGCTCTGAGAATTGGAAGAATTTTATTCAATAAAACACATGAGGATTACCATGATTTTATCTTCCTAAATACCATTTTAGGCGATTATTTTGGAAGCCGTCTTATGTCCAATATTCGCGAAGACAAAGGATACACTTATGGAATCGGCTCTATGTTAGCCGAACTCCATGAAACTGGTTATTTTCTTATTGCAACAGAAGTTGGGAAAGATGTAAGGGAGGCCACAATTGTTGAAATTCAAAAGGAACTAAAGCGATTGCAAGAAGAACTGATTGATAACGAAGAAATTGAACTAGTACGAAATTATTTACTGGGACAACTTTTAAAGAGTGCTGATGGACCTTATTCAATGGCAGATCTTTATTTGAGTGTTGAACCTTATGGATTAGAACTTGACTTCTACAATCAGGCTATTGAGTCCCTAAATTCAATAACACCGAAAAGGATTCAAGAATTGGCGAAAAAATATTTGAACTGGGAAGACTTTACGATTGTTTCTGCAGGGTAGCAATCCTTTTAAAAAGTTTTGCGTCTATACTATACACAATTGTCCATCGTTATTGAATTGAATGCTTAAAAATTACCTGTTGATTTTGACACTTTTGGGATGCTTTATGCATTCTAGAGCTTCCCATGTCATGGGTGGAGAAATCACATGGACTTGTCAAGGTGGAAATTATGTTTTTACTTTGGTTTTTTACCGTGATTGCAACGGAGCAGATGTGAATTCGGTTTCTGAGACAATTCGAGTTTGGAATCATCCTACGGTCACTTCGATTACACTTCCATTTGCATCACGAACTGATATTTCACCCTCTTGCAATCCTGTCGCTGGATCTCCTTCTCCCCTTGTTTGTGGCTCCGGGACATCTGGTGGAAATGGAATTGGAGCAATAGAAAAAGTGGTTTATCGAAGCGCCCCAATTGGTTTAAGTGGAACTCCTCCGGCACAGGGATGGATATTCACCTATGAAAATTTTTCGCGAAGCGGAGCAATAACGAACATTGTCAATCCATCAAGTTATGGAATTACGCTCGCTGCAAAAATGTTTGCCAATCCATTTAGTTCAAGTGGCTGTAATGATTCGTCCCCTGTTTTTTTGCAAGAACCCTATTTTGTGAGCTGCGCTGGCGAACCATATGTATACAATATGAATCCTGTAGATCCTGATCTCGATTCAATAGCCGTTGATTTTGGTGTTCCATTTAATAATTTTCCAAGTGGCAATTATGAACCACCAACCAATCCCATTCCTGTTCCTTTTGATATCGGATTTTCATACAATTCCCCAACTCCAAGTCCGGCACTGAGCCCAGGAAGTATAGCAGCTCAAGTAAACAATATAACCGGAGAATTGTCCTTCACCTCTTTTTTAGCCGGTAATTACGTTGTGAAAATCACAGTAAAAAGTTATCGTCATGGTATTTTAATCTCTGAAGTAGAACGAGAAATGCAATTGGTAGTAATGGCTTGTAATTCAACCAATAATGCCCCTTTAATCACTCCCCCATTTTCAGGTGGAACTAGCTACACAACAACGGTAAATGCAGGATCTCTTGTCAATTTCAACTTGGGTTCTTCTGATTTGGAATTACTTCAAGATGGTTCGCCGCAACACAATATTCTTTCGGCTTCTGGTCCAATGTTTGGTACCGGATTATCCAGCACAACTGGTTGCGCTATCTCACCCTGCGCAACGCTGAACCCTTCTCCATTAATTTCAGGTGTTCAAGGAGTTTCGACCAATTTTAATTGGCAAACAACGTGTGATCATTTAATTGGAGCTGATGGCAATGCATTGGATTTGATACCATATAATTTTGTTTTCAGAATTCAAGATGATTACTGTGATGTTCCAAAAGTAAGTTATGCAACAGTAACAGTGAATGTATTGAATCCAGGTGTCATTCAAGCTACAAAAATCAATTGCATTCAAACAGATGCTGCAGGAAATGTAACCATCAATTGGAATGCAGTGTCAGATCCTGCTGGCACCTTCGTTTCATATGAGATCTACTCGGTTCAAAATGGACTGCTCACCACTCTCCCGTCCATTGGAACAAACAATTGGACAGATCCTCTGATCACGCAGCAAAATGATTATTACATCGCGGTTGTTTCGGGTTGTAATGGTAACACAAAAAGATACAGCGATACAATTTCCAATATTTATTTGAATCTCAATAATCCATCCAATGGCACTGCTGTTTTAAATTGGAATGATCCTTCTGCAACAGCGCTAGTAGGTATGAATAGTTATTATTACGTTTATCGTGAGTATCCAACTGGAACCTGGAGTTTAATAGATAGTGTGACGTATGGAGATTCTTTTTATACTGATACAATAGATATTTGTCAGGCATTTTTAAATTACAAAATTGTTCTAACCAATTCTCCTTGCGATTTTACTTCAAACAGTATTGGAGATGATTTCGAAGACATGTTGACGCCTGATATTCCAATCATTAGTACTGTTAGTATAGACACATTAACAAATGATCTGACTTTAAATTGGAATGTAAATAGCCAATCTGACACGTATGGATATGTTGTTTATACATTCGATGCTGGTGGATTTCTAATAGAATTAGATACCGTATGGGGAATAGGAAACACCAACTACACCTACTCACCGAATGTCGACCTAGGACCACTTTCCTATACAATAGCAGCTTTCGATTCTTGTTTGACTTCCTCTGCAACACCGACATATCAAACCTCTGCAAAAGCAGACGTGCACACTACTGTTTTTCTTCAATCAGAGTTGTTCATCTGCACCAAAGAGGTAAAGTTGGATTGGTCGTCCTATCAGGGTTGGACAGGTATCGATGCAACACATCCGATTCAATATGTTGTATTTGGTAAAAAAGATGCTGGAAGTTGGGTTGTCTTTGACACAACGGAATCAACTTCTATGACAGTTTCAGTGGAAGGATTGTCTACTTACTGTTTTTTCATAAAAGCAATTTCACCTGACAATCTTCAATCCTTCTCAAATACAGTTTGTATTTCCATCATTGCCCCTGAACAACCGGCTTATCATTATTTAAAAGTTGCAACAGTTAACGGCGAAGAAGTTCAACTTCAACATTCTATTGATATTTCAGGTGGTATAACTGCTATCTCATTCGAAAGAATGAATGAAGCTGGTTTATTTGAGGAAATTGCGCAATTGCCAATTACATCGAATTTAATCACTTACATAGATACCAATGTTGATGTTCACAAATACAGTTATACCTATCGCACTCGAATTGTAGACAGTTGCGGTAGTCTCGGTGTTGCATCAAATATTGCCAGAACCATTTTACTTTCCGTACAAAAAGACGAAGTGAGAATGCTCACTTATCTCAATTGGAATTCATATGGAGATTGGGATGGAACAGTTGTCGCTTACAGAGTTTATCGAGATCTTGGAAATGGCTTTGATGGACCGCCCTTAGCCCTTGTTCCCCCAACACAATTCACCTACCAAGATGATTTAAACAGTACCGAATTTAATGGGAAAGTCTGTTATTATGTTGAAGCGATCGAAGGAAATAATCTATATGATGACCCTCAAAAAAGTGCTTCACAAGTTCAATGTGAGGTTTTTGAACCTATACTCTATGTTCCGAATGCATTTACACCAGAGGGAATCAATCCTATTTTCATTCCCGTAATTTCCTATATGGACCCATGGGATTATCGTTTTACAATTTTTGACCGATGGGGACAAGTCGTATTTCAAACGAATGCTCCACTCGAAGGATGGAATGGTACAATTGGCTCAACCGGAAATATGGCCGAAACTGGAACATACATTTACATGATCGAAATGCATGACGGAAACAACATTGAAATTATTAAGCGGGGATTTGTCAGTTTGTTGAAGTAGAAATCACATCATCGATGCACATTTGATTATTTTTACCGTGTGAAGCGAATACTCCTCATACAAACGGCATTTCTTGGTGATGTTATTTTAGCCACCCCAGTTATAGCTGAATTAAAAAGATTATTTCCAACTGCTCAAATAGACGTTCTAGTTAAAAAAGGAAACGAAGGATTATTGCAAAACAACCCGCATTTAACTGCTGTTTACACATTCGAAAAGAACAAAGGAAAATTCCGCGAAATAATTCGATTAATCAAGTTATTTAAAAAGTCCCACTACGATTTAGCAATAAATCTGCATCGCTTTGGAAGTTCTGGTTTGCTGACTATATTCTCGGGAGCTAAGGAAAGGATTGGTTTCTCAAAAAATCCTTTTTCATTTGGCTACTCTAAAAAGTTCGATCACAAAATTGGAGATGGCACACATGAGGTAGAAAGAAATTTAGCCTTAATAAAAGAATACGGGGCTGTTTCTATCCGACGTCCAGAACTTTTTCCAGGTCAAAACCACTTTGAAAAAATAGAGAAATATTGCCAAGAAAAATTTTACTGCATGGCGCCAGCTAGCGTTTGGTTCACAAAGCAATTGCCTATTGAAAAATGGATTGAATTAATTTCATTGAAAGCAAATGAAGGAATTATCTATTTAATTGGAGCTCCTCAAGATCGCATGCTCTGTGATTCAATCATTAAACAAGTGAAAGATAAGAATGTAATCAATTTATGCGGTGAGTTGAATTTACTGGAATCAGCTGCACTTATCTCTAAATCCAAAAGATCTTTCGTGAATGATTCAGGACCTTTGCACATTGCATCAGCGATGAATGCTCCGGTAACTGCATTTTTCTGCTCAACGATTCCAGACTTTGGATTTGGCCCACTTTCAGAGGATGCAACAATCCTTCAAACAAAAGAAAATTTATCATGCAGACCATGCGGATTACACGGTCACAAAGAATGTCCCGAAGGTCATTTCAAATGCGGATTCGGAATTGAAATTTAAAGGGGAAACAATATATTTCCCCTTTAAATTATCTTTTAGTCAACTATAAGGCGTTCTAGATATTCTCCTCCCTCCATAAGGATTTTTACAAAGTACACTCCACGAGCAACATCATGAAGGTCTATCATATCATTCATTTGTGATGAAACAGTATGAATCAACTTACCATCCTCTGAATAAACATTGATCTGATTGATATTTACATTATCGTCATGAGCAATGTAGAAAATTCCATTTGAAGGATTTGGATAAATTTTTAAATACAAATCAGCTTGATATTCATCTACACCAGCACAACTCTCAACCGTGATCATAACATTGTCAGTATTCGAACAAGAATTCGGATCTGTTACCTGAACAGAAATGATTTGACTTCCAGCTGTTGAGGAAGAATACGCATATGTTTGCGATGTAGATCCGGATGGTGTCCATGAATAAGTAGATCCCGTATTTCCTGCATCCAAAATAACAGAGGATCCGGTGCAAATAGTTGTATCGTTCCCTAATTGAACTGAAGGAATCAATTTAGGCGCTGCTGTTGCACTGGCACTATTACTTTCACAACCATTTACAGTTTGATACACGGTGTAAGAACCAGCAAAATTGGCCGTTATTGAAGGTGTTACTTCACTAGTATTCCATGTTAAACTTCCTGTATACCCACTTGCAGTTAGCACGGAGTTTCCGCAATTGTTTTGAACTGAAATAATTGGCTGCGCTGGTGTTGGGTTAACAATCATTACAACTACATCAGAAGTATCCAAATCATCTACCAAACAGAATCCTCCAGTCAACGATAATACAACAGAAACCTGGTCACCATTATTTAAATTAGACCAACTAAATGTTGAATTATTGGTTCCAACATTCAGCCCATTCACTTGCCATTGATAAGAAGGGACTGAGTTTCCATTATTAGAAATTGCTGTAAATTGAGCCGTATTTCCCTGACAAATAGTTGTTTGATCCGCCGTAACAGAAACATTAGCTGCAATATTTGGATGAACAATCACTGTGTAATTATCATTATAATCCAATGAGCAACCAAAAGTTGGATTTGAAACAGTTATAACCGAAAGTGTTTGGTTCACCGAAACATTATCAATCGAAATGGTAAATGGACTAACAGTTATCGGCAAATCGATTATTGTTGAATTATTAATACTATATGTCAATACCTCACCAATGTTACCTGCTATCGTATAGAAGGCTGTCCCACCAACACACATATCACCAGCAGTTGCCAGAATTTGGACCGCTGGAGCATTTACTGCAACATTCAATATACCTTGTGATGAACTACCGCAAACATTTGATGCTACAACTGCAATTGCACCACTTGAACTTCCGAAATCTATCACGGCTGAAGATGTTGGAGTTCCACCCGATACAAGTGTCGCACCTAGAGGTAGAGTCCATGTATAATTCGCACCTACAACAACATTTGTTACAGAATAATTTTCACCTGTCGAATTCGGACAAACAACATTTAATCCAGTTAACACAGGCACTGAAGGAATTCCATTATTCACTGAAACGTTCAAAGTTGCTGGAGAACTTGTGTTACATGCATTAACTGCAGAAACAGTAACCTGACCATTTTGTCCAAGTGTTCCTGAAGTAACAGAGATACTTGTGGTTCCCTGACCACTGTTGATTGTCCATCCAGCTGGCACACTCCATAAGTAAGACAATGCATTTGACTGACTGCTTATTGAATATATTAATCCACCATTCGATTCACAAACTAGTGAAGGACCTGTCACCGCGGAAGGAGTAACTACAGACGACGGATTAATTGTACCTGTTGAAATTACTGAACTTGTGCCGCATCCATTAGAAGCCGAGACAGAAACACTTCCATTTCCAGTGCCAATCGTCACTGAAACAGACGTAGTTCCTTGTCCACTTATTATTGACCAACCAGTTCCAGTAACAGACCAATTGTAAGTAGTTGCACCTGAAACGGCAGAAATACTATAAACATTACCTGTCGATCCAGAACATTGTGTAACAGGAATATTAATTGATATTGGACTTGAAGGAGCGACATTTGGTGTAATTGCTCCAGTGGAAGAAGCTCCACTAACACCACAAATATTCGAAGCAACAACGACCACACTGCCAATACCATTGCCAATGGTAACTGTTGCCGAGGTTGTTCCTTGACCACCTGTTATTGACCATCCACTTCCAGATACACTCCATGTGTAACTTGTTGCCCCACTCACCGGAGATATGCTATAAATATTTCCAGTACTTCCAGCACATTGATTAATAGGTAACGTAATTGCTGCAGGTGAAGAAGGTGGTGTGCTAGGAACGATTGTACCTGTTGAAATAGCTAGACTTGAACCGCAGGCATTTGAAGCACTCACTGATACTGTTCCCGGGCCTGAACCAATTGTTACAGATGCAGAAGTTGATCCCTGCCCTGCTGTAAGTGCCCATCCAGTTCCTGCAACAGACCATGTGTAACTTGTTGCCCCACTAACAGCTGAAATACTGTAAATATTCCCTGTACTTCCTGCACATTGATTGACAGGCTGAGTAATTGGAGACGGAGCAGATGGTGAAGTCCCAGGAATAATTGTACCAGTTGAAGTTGAGGAACTTGAACCACAACTATTTGATGATGTTACAGAAATACTGCCAGGTAAAGAACCAATGTTGATTTGAACTTGGGTTGTTCCTTGACCAGATGTTATTGACCAACCAGCACCAGTCACAGACCAGTTATAACCAGTTGCGCCTGCAACAGCCGGAATTGAGTATACATTACCGCTACTTCCTGCACATTGGGATGACGGTTGAATGATATTAGATGGTGCCAATGGAACTGTTGAAGGTATGATTGCACCCGTAGATGTTGATGAACTGGAACCACAACTATTTGAAGTGACAACAGAAACAGATCCTGTTCCAGTACCTATATTAACGGTAGCGGATGTTGTTCCTTGTCCACTTGCTAATGACCAACCTGTTCCAGAAACTGTCCATTCATAACTTGTTGCTCCTGCAACGGCAGAAATACTGTAAACGTTACCCGTGCTTCCAGTACATTGGTTTATTGGAGTATTAATATTAGCTGCAGCATTTGGAATAGCATTCAATGAAACTGCAAGAGTTGAGGAACTTGTTACACCACAACTATTTGATGCAACCACACTAATATCTCCAGGCGCAGATCCAAAATTAACTACAACTGATGTGGTGCCTTGACCCGACACAATGCTGGCTCCTGAAGGAACACTCCATGAATAACTCGTCGCTCCTGATACTGAACCAATACTATAGGTCTGTGAAAGGGCTCCTGCACACTGCGCTGCTAATCCTGAAATTGATCCTGGAGCAACTGGTGTACCGTTTAATGTAATTGACAATAATGATGATGCGCTCGTTCCACAACTGTTCGTTGCCGTTACACTCACATCTCCTGAAGTAACTCCAAAATCTACAACGACAGATGCCGTGCCCT
>JBIIQP010000104.1:0-9042 GCA_044341975.1 Crocinitomicaceae bacterium | reverse complement strand
GGCGCTAAAAAATTTGCTTTGGAGCAAGGATTTGGAACGATTAAAACGCCTATTCCAGAGGTGAAAGCGGAATATAAAAAGTGGAAAGCAGAGAATAAAGAGTTATTTAAAAAACCTGAAATAAATCACGAGAATCACGACACAATTGGTATGTTGGCAATGGATCAACAAGGAAATCTTTCTGGTTCATGCACGACGAGTGGATGGGCTTACAAGATGCATGGTCGATTGGGAGATTCTCCTATTATTGGGGCAGGATTATTTGTGGACAATGAGGTAGGTGCTGCATGTGCTACTGGATTAGGTGAAGCAATTGTTCGAATTGCTGGGAGTCATACAGTTGTAGAATTAATGCGTCAGGGACATTCTCCTTCAGAAGCGTGTCGAATGGCAGTAGAACGAATCATTTCTAAACATAAAGATCTAACAGGTTTGCAATGCTGTTTTCTTGCAATTGACAAAAGCGGACGCGTAGGTTCATATTCTGTTTACAATGGGTTTAATTATGCATTGAAAACCAATGGTTTTGAAGGAATGGTGGATGCGCCATTTAATCGTAAATGGTAATTTTTAAAAATTTAAAGGCAAATTTCCAAAAGTCATGAGACAGTTAAGTTCCTTTCTACTTTTTTTGATGATGATTTGTATGAATGTTTTAGGACAAACTAAACTGAACTGGCAATTTAAACATCCCATCAAAAACACTTGGATGTCATCTGGAACTCATGGTTCTGTGCAAGAAAAGTTGATTGAGTCAGGAGAATTACCAGATCCATTTTATGGAATGAATGAAAAATTATTCCGTTGGATTGAAGACTATAGTTGGGATTTTGCGTCTTCGATAGTTATAACACAAGAAGATTTAAAAAAGGAGTTTGTTGAAATTGAATTTCCAGGAATTGATACATATGCTGAGATATTTCTAAATGGTCAACAGATAGGATTTGCGCAAAATGCTTTTCGCCCATATCGTTTTGAGATTAAGAATAAGTTGAAAATAGGAGAGAACCAGCTGCGCGTCGTATTTTATCCGCCAGTATTGTACCATAGAAAGAACTATTTAAAAGCATCTTACAGGCTTCCGGCACCAAATGATGTCGATTCCATTGCGATTGCTCCTTATACACGGAAACCGCAATACCAGTTTGGTTGGGATTGGTCGCTGCGAATGAATACCATTGGCTTTTTAAAACCAGTGATTTTAAGTGCGTATAATGGCACTAAAATCATTGGGATTAATTGTGTCACAGATTCCATTTTGGAGGATAAAGCCCAAATGACGTTTGAATTGCTCTTAGCTCATCCCGCAAGAACACCAATGGTTTGGGAGAGTCGTTTGTTTGGTCGAATCAATATTGAGGTCGGCGAAATGTCTGTTGTCCGCTCCGAAGAAATAGATAATCCAATAATATGGTGGCCAAGAGGTCAGGGTGAACAGCATTTATACAACGATGAATGGACCTTGAGTTTGGACGGTACAACCGAAACTATCCTCGAAAAAAAAGCAATCAATTTCGGAATACGAAAATCAGAACTTGTTACAGCGCCAGATAAATGGGGGACAAGTTATGTCATAAAAGTGAATGGCCGCGAGATATTTTGCAAAGGCGGTGATTACATACCACAAGATATTTTTCCAGCACGTGTAAGTGATCAAAAATTGGAATCTATGGTCGAGACGATGGCCAAATCCAACTATAATATGGTGCGTGTCTGGGGCGGAGGCTATTATCCTGATGATGCTTTTTATGATGCGTGCGACCGCTACGGATTGATGGTATGGCAAGATTTTATGTTTGCTTGTGCGATGTACCCTGGCGATCCTGATTTTTTAGAAAATGTAAAAGAGGAACTCGAATACCAGATACCGCGTATTGCTTCGCATCCCTCATTGATACTCTTTAATGGTAATAACGAGGTAGATGTAGCTTGGAAGAACTGGGGTTTTCAAGCAAAATATAAGCTAGATCCTGTTGCTTGCAAAGAAATCGAAGAATCATATACGCGATTATTCAAACAGCTTATTCCGGTTACTTTATTGCGAATCACGAACTCTCCATACATTCATACTTCTCCATTGAGTAATTGGGGAAAAGATGAGTTTTACAATCACGGTTCGCAGCATTACTGGGGAGTGTGGCACGGAAAAGATCCGATGAGTGATTTTGCTAAAAAAATTGGACGTTTTAACGCAGAATATGGCTTCCAAAGTTTTCCTGAATATTCCACACTGTTGACTTTCTCTGAAAAAAAGGATTGGAGCCTGGAAACTGAAGTCATGAAGCACCACCAAAAGAGTTATGTCGGAAATGGAATGATTCTTAAACATGCTCAATTATTGTATGGTAATCCTTTAAATTTTGAAGATTTCGTTTACTATTCTCAATTGACACAGGCCACAGCAGTAAGCATGGCGGTGACAGGGCATCGATTAGACGCGCCGCGTTGCATGGGAACGTTGTATTGGCAGGTAAATGATTGTTGGCCGGCGCCATCATGGTCGAGTATGGATTATTTTGGGAACTGGAAAGCATTGCAATATTGGGTAAAGGACGATTATGAGGATGTGGCGGTATTATCGAAAGTAAGTCCAAGTGGGGTAGAGGAATATTACCTCGTATCTGATCAACCGGACACCTTTCAGTTGGACCTTAAATACACCATTTACAGCCTGAAAGGAAAGGAATTATTGAACGGTAAACTTCAGAAAATAATTTCAGGAAGCACAACAGAAAAAATCTGTCACAGTTGCATTGATAAAAAATTGGATACTGAGAATTATGTGATACGATTTACCTGGAAAGATGAAAAAGGGCAAGATTTTCAGCGGACATTTTCACACTTACCGCAATTGTATGACAAATCCGACTCGACTGATTTTAAATTGGAACTAAAAGATATTGATGCAGCTTCTAAAACTGCCAAAGTTGTTTTAACTAACTCAAAATATATGCGTAACACGTGGGTTTATTCAAGTGAATCTGGAATTCATTTGGACAAAAATTTTATTGATTTATTACCCGGGACACATGAGTTTCTGTTCCATTTCAAAGATTTTCCTGCTCTTGAACAGTTAGGGGTGAAGTGGATGTAGTATAAAATTTGAATTTTAAAATTTCAACCATTTCTGATGTCTGAAAGACCAAGTGAAAAGCATATCCCTAAGAAATTTCATCCGAGAGGTTTGACGATACTGCATGAAGATGCCACAATCATTGTAGTTGATAAAGCACCTGGTTTGCTTACTATTGGAACCGATCGAGAGAAAGATAAAACAGCTCACTTTTTATTGAATGAGTATGTGAAAAAAGGCAATCCACGTTCCAGAAATAGGGTGTATGTCGTGCATCGATTGGATAGGGAAACTTCTGGAATTTTAGTCTTCGCAAAGTCTGAAACAGCAAAAACTTTTTTACAAGAAAAATGGTCTTCTTTTAGTAAGTCTTATTTGACTGTTGTTCACGGGATTCTAAAGGAAAAAGAAGGAGAAATTGTTTCCTATTTATTTGAAAATAAAGCCTTTCGTGTCTTTTCTACCAAGGATGAATCAAAGGGTAAATTATCAAAGACTGGTTTTAAAGTCTTAAAAGAATCTAAAGGGTTAAGTCTGCTTGAAATTCAGTTGTTTACCGGGCGCAAACATCAAATACGCGTCCACTTATCGGAAAAAGGAAACCCTGTGGTTGGGGATAAAATGTATGGTAGGGATGAAAAAGGAAAGCAGCGTTTAGCATTGCATTCAGCTTCATTGAAATTGGTTCATCCAGAAACAAAAAAGGAGATAAGTTTTAAAACTGGAATTCCTGATGCGTTCAAATCAAACTTCAAGTAGTAAAAGCTATTTGAGCGTATCAAGAGAATCATTCTACTATCTTTGCCAATTTAAAACTATTTTTATGTTTCGTTCTCTGAAATTTATTTTTCCCATTTTATTGATTTCGTTTTCTCTGAACGCGCAATATGATTTTTATACCACTGAGGAATATTCGATAAAATATCCTGCAGATTGGTCTATTGATACGAGTGGAATAATGGGAACTGATTTCATTCTTTTTAGCGCAATTGGTTCAGAAAAAGATCAATTTCGAGAAAATGTCAGTTTATTGGTGCAAGATGTTTCCGAGTATGACTTGGATCTGGATAAATATGTGGAAATTTCTCTAGAGCAAGTTAAAACAATGATTACAAATGGCAAACTAATTTTAAGTGAACGTAAAAATGGCAGTGATGAAGAATATAACTTTCATCGCGTTGTATATACTGGTAAACAGGGGGTCTTTGATCTTCGTTTCGAACAATACATTTGGTTAGAAGATGGTCTTGCATTTATTTTAACATCAACCTCAGAGCAAGAAGCTTACAATACTTTCAGTAGTTATTTTGATGAAATACTGAAATCTTTCCAATTCAATTATTGAGTTTTTTTAAGATTTAAAAAAATATAATTACTTGCTTCGTGAGTATTTCACTGTCATATTATCCTTTTCAGTTACAATTCACGCATCCGTTTACGGTTTCAGGTAATAGTCGAACAAATACCCCAATTATCATTATTCAACTCGAATTCGAAGGGGTAACTGGTTATGGTGAATGTACCATGCCGCCTTATTTGGGGGAGTCACAAGAGACTGTAATAAACTTTTTAAATGGTATTGATCTAAAGCAATTTGATTCACCATTTGAAATCGATAGCCTACTTCACTATGTAGATGAATTGCAGGAAGATAATAATGCTGCAAAGGCTGGATTTGATATTGCATTGCATGACTTGATTTGTAAATTGAAAGCAACAACTGTCGCAAATTATTACAATACACCCAGATCTGATAAACAAAGTTCATTTACCATTGGTATTGATACGCCCGCTAAAATTGTCGAAAAAACAATAGAGGCGATGGAACTTGGTTTTAAAGTGTTGAAGGTAAAACTGGGTTCTGATAATGATCAAGAAATTATGAAGCGTATTCTAGAAGTCTGGAATGGACCATTTTCTATAGATGCGAATCAAGGTTGGAAGACGAAAGAAAGCGCATTGGATTTTGTACATTATCTAAAAGACGAAGGAGCAAGTTTCGTGGAGCAGCCTTTTTCTAAAGATGATTTGTCAATGTCAGCGTGGCTAACTGAAAGAAGTCCGTTACCAATTATTGCAGACGAATGTTGCAAAAGATTATTTGATATTGACCGAATTGCAAGTTCCTTTCATGGAATTAATGTGAAATTGATGAAGAGCACTGGATTACGCGAAGCTTATCAAATGATTGGAGAGGCAAGAAAAAGAAAAATGAAAGTCGTTACAGGTTGTATGGCAGAATCTTCCTGCGCAGTTACAGCAATGGCGAATTTTGCATCCTTGGCAGATTGGGTAGATTTAGATGGCCCTTTTTTGATTACAAACGATCCTTTTGATGGCGTTCAGCTCATAGACGGTAAACTTAAAATACCTGAAATAAATGGGATTGGAGTGGCAAGGAAAGTTTAAGAGGGTTCAACAGGTTCAAAATGTTCAATTAGTTCAAAGGCTTCAATAAACAGATTTAAAAAATTACATTTCAAAATGACTTTCACGTTACGAAAAGCAAGTTTATCAGAATTGCAAGTTGCATTTGAACTGCTTAAGCATGCTGCAGAACGCCTAAATGCTAAAGGCTTGAAGCAATGGGGGTATTGGATGAATCCACCTCAAGAAAAGATTGCATGGGTGAAGGAAGGTTTCAAAAATGGTGAATTCTTTTTTATACTTATAGATGATCAAATTGCAGGCATGTTTCGACTTTTAAAAGAAGATGAACTATACTGGGGCGTTCAAGCGTCTTCAGCCAGGTATATTCATTCTTTGGTTATTAAGGCAAACTTTTCTGGCAAAGGAATCGGAGAGCAAGTTATTTTGAAGGTGATAGAAGATTGCAAGAAATTGAATATTCAATATCTTCGTTTAGATTGTGATGCTCAAAATGAGGGACTTTGCAACTATTATGAGCAACAAGGCTTTCAAAAAGTTGGGCAAAAACAAATGCCTTGGTCGCTCAATAAATTATATGAATTGAAAGTATAAGGAATTACTTTTCCTTCTTCAACATGTCATTCGCCATCATTTGTTTGATGGTACGTTCCATGTTTTCAGTTGATCCATCCAAGAAGATGACATTTCCCTTGCCTTTTTCTGCAAATTCTTTAATGGATTCCGTCCACATAGAGAACATAATTAATGAAGTGTCCAGATTCGCTTCTCGCATTTTGTCAGCTGCTTCAGTCATCCCTTTTGCTACCTCTTCGCGGAACAATGCAATACCCTGACCTTTTAATTGTGAAGCCTCTTTTTCCGCTTGCGCTGCGATTTTGATTGCGTTTCCTTCTGCCTCAGCAGCTTTCGTTTTGGTAATCAACAAAGCTTGACCTTCATTTTCAGCTGCAGCTTTTAGGTTGTTGGAAGCTACAACTTTCGCCATTGATGTTGTAATCTCAGCATCAAAAGTGATGTCATTTAATTGCAAATCAATCAAATGAAAGCCCCATGTTTCGAGCGTATTGTCTAAGCTTTCCTTGACATCATCTACAATTTCACGTCTAAGTAATAAAATCTCTGCCTGTTTTTTCGTTGCCACAAAACCTCTTACTGACCCTTCAATGGTGCGAATCAACGCTTGTGAAAAGCTTCGCTGATCCATGAACTTAAAGGCAACATTTTTGATCGTTTCCTCTTCAGCATCCAAAACTGAATAAACAAGCATAGCTTTGAAATATACGTTTGCCTGATCTTGAGTAATTGCCTGAAATTCCATTTCGATTGCGCGATTTTGAATAGAAACACGACTGAATACTTTTTCTAAAATGGGTATTCTAAAATTTAAACCAGGAGGAAGAATTCTGCGGTATTTCCCGAACATAGTGATGACTGAAATTGTCCCTTGCTGAACAGTTGTGAAACAAGAAATAATTGCAGCTATAATGACTCCGATAACAATAATAGACGTTGGCATATTGAAATAATTTAAATCAAAGCTATGCATTTATTCTGCAGTAAATTCTGTTTTTTTGTAATATTATCCATCAATTAACATTTTCTTTAAAAACCATGAAATATGCCACTTATATACTTTTTCTTATTTCAATTGCTTTAATCTGTTCTTGCGACGGGAAGAGTAATGTAAATGAGTTGAAATCCTCAGATATTGAGGAGGAAAATGATAGTTTAGAGAAAAATGAATCGATAAATTCAAATCTTGAACTTGATGCAACTCTCAAGGCTTATCAAGGTGTTGTTTTTCAATTGAAAAAGACTTCAAAGAAATATGATATTATTGTTTACGTAAAATCTTGTGAGGACACTTATTGTGAAGGGTCCGGTAAAATTGAATTATATGAAAAAGGAACCTCTCATTTGGTTCAAACATTTCCAATGAAAGAGTTGTATGTTGAGTTGTCCCAAGGTGGAAAAGTGATTGAGGGTGTAAATCAAATGTATGGCGACAATGGAGCTGTAATTATGGATGATTTTAATTTTGACGGCACAGAAGATCTCGCAATTAGAGATGGGAATTATGGAGCATATGGCGGGCCTTCATTTAAAGTGTTTGTTTACCATTCAACAAAAAAGAAATTTGTAAAAAGTGATGACCTGACAGAATTAGCAAGTACGAATTTGGGCTTTTTTGATGTGGACAAAAAAGAGAAGCGATTAACAACATTTTCAAAGGATGGCTGCTGTTGGCACATTGCAACAAAATATGCGATTGATAAAAAAAAAGGTTTGATAAAGGTTTATGAAACAATCGAGGATGGTACAAATGAAGGTTATATAATTTCTACGGAGCGTAAATTGGTTAAAAATCAATGGGTGGAGACTATTGATACTTCCGAGGTCAATCCTTATGAATAAAAAATGCCCTTTGAATTCTGTGCCAATAACTTCTTTTAAATAACTAATTTTAGCCACCTTAATTAAAGGGTCAATTTGCTAAACAATGTTGTTCAAAAACTATTTATTTCTTGTCTCGGTTTTTATTTTAACTCTATTGCATGGTCCAAAAACTTTCGCACAAGGAGATGGAATTATTTCAGGTAAAGTAATTGATAAAGCGACTGAAAAGCCGGTGGAATATGTTTCGTTCAAATTATTTAATGCGAAAGACTCTCAACTTGTAACTGGTATATATACAGATTCTCAAGGTAAGTTTTTACTTGAAAAAATAGACCTCGGTAACTACTATGCGAAATTGTCATTTACGGGATATGTGCCATTTCAATTGGAAGGGGTATTACTAACGCCAACTACCAAAGTTTTAAACCTAGGGTCCATAAAGCTTGAACCCGAAAAAACAGGTGAATTAAAAGAAGTCAAGGTGACAGGCCAGTTGGATGTTTTAAAAGCGGGTATCGATAAAAAAATATTTAATGTAGCGGAAGACAATACAGCCAAAGGAGGAACGGCTAATGATGTTTTGAGCAAGATTCCTTCGGTTGAATTAGACCAGGATGGCAATGTGATGATGCGTGGAGATGGCAAGGTCACGATTCTGATTGATGGTCGACCAAGCTCACTATCTGGCGGAAATGGGAAAACACTGCTAGATGCTTTACCTGCCGGATCAATTGAGCGAATAGAAGTTGTAACCAATCCATCCGCAAAATATGATCCGGATGGGACTTCTGGTATCATTAACATTGTCTTGAAAAAGAATAAACTTAAAGGGTTCAATGGATTGATAAATGGAAACATAGGCACTGGTTTCGTCAAGAATGGAAATGTATTTGATGGAAATGCTTCTTTGAGTTTTAGGAATTCATTTTACAAAATTTATGGAAGTTATGCAGGTCGTTATTTGGATGGTTACCGGAATAATTATTCGACAATCGAACGCTTATACAATGATTCAATTGTTAATTTGAAACAGACGCGGCTAGGGACAGACCAAAATTTTGGGCATACCTTTCGTTTTGGTTTGGATCTCAGTTTGAAAAATCGCCAAACACTAGGCGTTTCAGCGACTGGAAGTATTGGAGAAAGAAACAGAACTGGTGATCAGTGGAATGCACAAACGA
>JBIIQP010000121.1:0-7746 GCA_044341975.1 Crocinitomicaceae bacterium | reverse complement strand
TTGAATTAGTTCCCAATGAAAGAGAAGTAGCAGAGATTGTGTCATTTAAATTATTCGATTTAACAGAAGAAAATGTCATTTCGACCATGGAAATACCATTGACCAATGGAACATATCTGAAAGAAGTGCCCTATTTTGATTTAGAGGGAAAAAAAGTTTGGGGAGCTACAGCACTTATTCTGAATGAAATGCGTGAATTGCTCCTTCGAATAAATCAAAAATGAACACGAGCAAAACCGAAGGCTCCCGAAATACTATTTGATTCATTTTTGAAGAAGGACAAAGCATCGTAAGAAGATGCACCCATTTCGTATTTTCCTTCCCCAAAAGAGAAATTTATCCCAACGGGAATATTGTTTTGATAGAGTCCACCACCAAAATACCCTGCGCTAATCGCCAACCATTTTACAGGCTTCACTTCACCTCCAAACGAAATGATAGGATTAACGATACTACCCGGCAAATCTCTATTAAACGGTGCCACCAGGTCAAATCCAATTTTTGCCACTTTCCCAAGATCGATGCTTGCACCTAAACGAAAATTAGATGCATTGACAACCACATGTTTTTCTTGTCCTTCCAGCTTAAACAAACCACCTTGCTGCATAAATTCATTCACTGCTTTTGTTACGTTGTATTCGCTTAATCCATCGATTGCCAGGGTTGCAACAAGCGTGTCCCTCACCTTGTAAACATTTCTCGAATAGGTCACTTGTCCAATATTGTTCACTGCAGCTGCCACTTTTAATCGACCAAAAAAGATGACACTTGCTGAAAGATCGATTCCATAACCACTTCCCACAACAGAAGGCAACAACTTCCCTTTTTCAATGAAATTGGAAGGGTTCAGAGAAGCAACAATTGAATCGTAATTAATATTAAAGTTCGGAGAAACAGATGAGTAAACATAGAATCCATCATCGTTCGAGACCATATCAAACATCGCCATCGATTGTATATAGCGACCTCCAACACCACCATAAATCTCAAAAAGTGAATCTTTTCCGAATAATTTTCGACCATATCCAATGTTGTAATAGCGGTTCCATTGGAATCGAATATCAGAACCGTTTGATATTTTACTCAACATGAGCGGCGTGGAAATGGTTCCTTGAACAACCATGTTCATAGTGTCTTGGGAAAGATTGGTAGTATTGGCAATCATCGAAACATTTCCAGATGCATCTTTGATTGTCAATGAATCAAAATAATTGGACAGTTTACCTTTAAACAAGATGTCTGTTAATTCGCTATTCATTTGAGAATACCATTGGTAATTTTCACGAATATTCACTGCGATTCCACCAAAACGTTTGCTTTGGTAGGAAAATCCGAACCAATTGTAATCAGCAAACATGCTAACACCTTTGTTCAGATAGTCAGTAGCATACTGTTTTTGTTCTTGCCAAACAGCAGGATCTTGATTTTTACCTGTGACTTCATTTCGCACAGCTTTGAAAAGTTTCCGCAATTTATCGACATTCATTGAGTCAGAATAAATTCCCATTCCAAACTCAGTCATTCCCATTGTGAAATGTTTGTCCTTGTATTCAGGTCCCCATCCAAGCGCAGAAGAATTAATCCCAAGCGCATGGTAATCATTCACAAAAGTTGTAGCAGCTCCTTTACCAACAGCCGTATAGGCAATTCCTTGACTTTGCGAAATAGCATTTCCAATCAAAAAAAATACGAGAAAAATGATGGTGACTAATTTCATTTTTAGGTTTTAAAAGTTTGAAATTAATCGAAAGAAATGTAACAAAGCAAAAAGAGCAACAAATTCTATTGAAACTTGTTGCTCTTTCTGCTAAACCATGCTAAAACTATAAAACCCAAAAACTACAACTGATGTTGTATCTTTGAACGAGACAAAATTACATCTTATTTTTAAATAACCAAATATTTTTGAAAAAAAATTATCCTAACGCAACATCTAATATCATCATTACGAGAAAACCTCCAATAAATCCGAGTACGGCAACATCAGTATATTTATCTCTTTGTGTTTCCGGAATCACCTCTTCAACCACAACAAAGATCATCGCGCCAGCTGCAAACGCAAGTGCAAAAGGCAAAATAGGTTGCATATAGATAACAGCTATTGCTCCTATTACACCTGCAATAGGTTCAACAATTGCAGAGAGTTGTCCGTACCAAAAACTTTTCCAACGCGATGCCCCTGCCCTTCTTAACGGCATTGCGACAGCAAAACCTTCCGGAAAATTCTGAATTCCAATACCAATTGCTAATGCCACAGCCCCCGCAATTGTTGCCCCATCCATCCCTGTTGCTGCGGCACCAAACAAAACTCCTACCGCCAGACCTTCCGGAATATTGTGCAGGGTAATGGCTAAAACGAGCAGAACAGTTTTGTGCAATTGTGTCTTTACACCTTCTGTTTCATTATCTGAAAAATTAATGTGTAAATGCGGCAATTTCTTATCGAGAAAAAACAGAAATATTGCTCCAGCAAAGAAACCTACTGCTGCAGGCATCCATGGCATTGAAGGATACATTTTTTCAGACATTTCTATAGAAGGATTCAGTAAGGACCAAAAACTAGCCGCCACCATTACTCCTCCTGTAAAACCGAGCATTCCATCCAACACTCCTCTGTGCATCGTCTTAAAAAAGAAAACTAAGGCAGCACCCGCAGCTGTCAGTAACCAAGTAAATGTTGTGGCAATCAATGCCGCAACAACTGGGTCTATTCCTTTGAAAAAGGCGTACAAATCTTCCATCTCCAGACAAAACTAAGCAAAAGTTAACTGAAAGCACAATATAATAAGTTGATAATCATCACATATTCTGAAGAATAGAATATAAATACACTTGCGTAAGTTCTGCATCCAATGATTTCGGAATATGATTATCTTTGCGGCCAAATTGATACAAAAAATTAAAAAATGGCAACAAACAGAACATTTACAATGTTGAAGCCTGATGCGATCGAAAATGGTCACATGGGAAAAATCCTTGACATGATTATTGGAGCAGGATTTGAAATTAAAGCAATGAAATACACAAAACTTACAACTGAGCAAGCTCAGAAGTTTTACGAAGTCCATTCAGAAAGACCATTCTATGGTGAATTAGTAGAATACATGACTTCAGGCCCTATCGTTGCTGCTATTTTAGAAAAAGACAATGCAGTTGCTGATTTCCGCGCATTGATTGGTGCTACTGATCCAGCTGAAGCTGCTGAAGGAACAATTAGAAAAAACTATGCTGAATCAAAAGGACGTAATGCCGTTCACGGATCTGATTCAGATGAAAATGCAGAAATCGAAGGGAAATTCCATTTCGCTGCAAACGAAATATTCTAAGGATCATTTGAATTTATTCAAAAAGAAATGGGCTGGTGATAATCACCAGCCCATTTCTTTTGTATTCAATTTTTATAAATTACTCAGTTTTAAGTCCAACAAACTGATATGGACGGTATTTTTTGACTGACTTTGCATCCTCAACATAGTCGGGTCCATCAACGATAGCTGATACGATAACCACATTTACTTTTCCTTTGAATGCCTCTTTGCTTTCAAAATAAGTAGACAAATCGTACTTCATATTTTCAGCACGGATTTGAGTTAATTTTTCATTTGTTTCATACGTTTTTGTAGGAACCTTTGACGCAGAAGAGTATACATTAATTGTAATGGTTGGACGACCTGCTTTTAATTGATCTTCAACAGATTTTACAAATTTTTTCAAAGTGCCTTTGTCAACTGACAATTTGTTTTTATTGTATTCAAAATAATGCATGAATTCAACATTCTTGTAAGTTGTTGCTGTAATCACAGGCAATTCAAGTGGTGCTGGTTCGTTCACAGTGCACGATGTTGTAATCGTTTTTCCACGTGTATCTGTAACCGTCAACGTATATTCACCTTTCACTAAATTTATCACGTCTTTATCCGTTACACCATTGGACCATGAATAGGTATATGGTGGCACACCACCTTCAATCGTCGCAGTGATTGATCCATCATTACCTTCATACTTTGTAGCATCAATTGCCGAACAAGATGCCACAAGCGCTGGTGGATAGATAAACGTTGCAGTATAAATATCACTTAATTCAGCTTCACGGTTACTCGCCCAAAAGATTGAATTTCCATTGTAAGAGAAACAAGCATCAAATTTTGGTGAATTAATTTTCGGACCGAGATTTACCGGTTTATTCCAACTTGTCCAAGATGAAAGATCCTTTCTTACAGCATAGAAAATATCTGCATCACCTTGACCACCATGACCATTTGAAGAAAAATACAATGTATCCATATTTTTAGACAAGAACGGTGACATTTCAAAACCAGTTGTATTAATATCTGCTCCTAAATTTGTTGGGGCAGACCAACCAAAACCTGATTTAACACTTACATACAAATCCTCTTCACCTAAGGTACTTGGTCCTTTGTAGGAAATCAACATGATTGTTTCATCATCACTCACATGGAAGCCATAATAATCACCTTCAATATCCAATGTTGGTATCTCAATTCTAACAGGAGCTTCCCATTCAGTACCTCTCTTTCTGGAAACAGCAATACCTTTAACAAGGTCCTTTTTTCCTTCATACGTATCCAAAAGGTATAGTGAACCTCCGTCCCTGCTAATCCCAACAACTCCATTGTTGTATTTAGTATTTAGTGTGCCTAAATTTTTACAGTCAGAATAAGAACCATCTGATTGACGGGTACTCACCCAAATATCTTGATCTAATTTTCCACCTTTATTGTTTTCATCAAATGATCGAATAAAATAAAGGATAGAGCTATCCTTAGAAAAGACTGGAATACTTTCCTCTAATTCTGAATTTACTGAGCCAGGCAATTTTTTTACCCCGTCAAAATCCCAAATCTGTGCAGAAACTTTAGAAGTTAATCCCAATGCAAGTATTGCAAATAAAAGTTTGTTCATAGAATTTTCGCTTAATGTAATGTGTGATTTGAATTATCTTCCGAGCATTAGACCAAGAACTATTTCATGTCCTCCTGAACTAACCTGGTTAAATCTAGAAATTGAATAATCGTAGGAATAGCCAAACTTGAACTTATTGCTTACATTTAATCCAACCATAGCAACAACGGCATCAGCATGTCGGTATGATAAACCTCCCCATAACCATTCCTTGTATTCGAGAACAACAGACCCTTCGATTGATGGTGGGGCAGGATTCATATATTTTGCCAAGACAGCTGGTGTAACAGTTAAATTTTCATTTACGTTCAATTTAACCCCTGCTGTAGCATTGAAATGCATTTGAGTATTGAAATTTGCTGTCCCTGTGCCGAACTCAACAAAATCTCTTGATAAATTATCAGCTGCAATTCCAAAGAATATTTTTTTAGAATACACGTATAATCCAGCTCCTAAGTCCAAAATCATTTTGCTAGATTGATTGCTTATAAACTGATCATATTCCGCATCTCCACCCGCATAAGCAGAATAAGGATCATTTGGATTTAATACAACTGCCTTTTCTTGCAAAAATGTATTATTGGACAAACCAACTTTAGCTCCAAATGACATATTAAAATTCTTTGAAACAGGCAAATGCAAAGCATAGGTCCCAGAAAAATTCGTTTTTCTAAACGCGCCGTATTGATCAGCTACTAACTGACCTCCCAATGCATGTTTTAGTTTTCCTGTATTAACTTCTGGACTCTTAACTGGACCACTGCTCGTTCTAAAAGCAGGATTGTATCGAACTTTATTTCGTTGACCCAAAACAAAAGTTCCACTTAAATAGGCCGTACGGGGACTATCATCAAATCCAAGCCATTGCCATCTACCACTCATCGTGATATCAACAAAATCATAAACACCAGCAGCTGCAGGATTAATCATGAATTGGTTGCGAAGGTATTGACTATACTGAGGATTTTGCTGCGCGTAAGACATGCTTACAGCAGAAATTAGACAAACAGTGAGTAGTTTCTTCATTCGTTTTAAAATTTTAGTCCTTTTTCAAAATCTAAAAGAACATGACAGTTAGTAAGGTTAACGTCGCGCGAATTTACGAATAAATTCCTGAAAAATAAAATTTTAGAGTAAAATCGCATTTTTTTCACAAAGAAATTTAATTGAATGGAAAAAATTAAAATGATTCCTCTACTTTTTAATTATCGATACAATTCCTTTTAAAATATTTCCTTCGTTTGATGGATCTGTGTAAATCAAATAATAGTACGATCCAACCGGCAAAGGTTTATTTTCAAAAGTTCCATCCCATTTAGAAGTTGAGTAGCTGCCTTTTTTAGATGCATACAATAGATTCCCCCAACGATTGTAAACAAAAACTTGATTTTCAATATATTGCTCATCCAATCCTAGAATTTCCCATTCATCGTTTGCATTATCCCCATTAGGTGTAAATCCTGTTGGAATGATTATATCACAAGGGGAAATAATAAGTTCCACCAGTGCTGTTGCATCTGAAGAACAAGGCGCTGTTGCTGTTACTGTGTAGGTATATGTTCCCGCTCCTGGCAAAGCTGGTGTCCATGTTCCGCCTGCATCAGGAGTGCCTATCAAGGAGCTAAATAGATCTACTGCTGTTACCGTTGTACCTTGACAAATATCCAGCATACCATTCGAACCTGCATTGGGTTGTGCTTGCTCTATTACTGTTACTGTCGCCGTAGCATCCGAAGTACATGGTGCTGTTGCTGCTACCGTGTAAGTATACGCTAGCCCAACATTACTCCATGTTCCTCCTGCATCAGGAGTACCTGAAAGTGCTGCAAAAAGATCTGCGTTCGTTGGTACTGTTCCCTCACAAACCGTTAAGGTGCCGCTGGTTCCTGCATTGGGTTGTACTTGTTCGGTTACTGTAACACTCGCTGTTACATCACTGCAACCTGCAACCGTCGCTGTGTAAGTATATGTACCCACTCCTACTAAAGCCGGTGACCACGTTCCGCCTGCGTCTGGAGTTCCACCCAAGGATGCAAAAAGTTCCGCTGCTGTGACTGTGCTACCTTGACAGATAGTTAGTGTACCGTCCGTTCCTGCATCTGGCGCAGTAATCTCCGCAACTACTACTTGTGCTGTTGCATCTGTTGCGCATGGTGCTGTTGCTGTTACTGTATAGGTATATGTTCCAGCTCCTGCCAAAGCCGGTGACCATGTGCCGCCTGCATCAGGAGTTCCACCCAAAACTGCAAAAAGTTCAGCTGTTGTGACTGTGCTTCCTTGACAAATGTCCAGTGTACCATTCGAACCTGCATTGGGTTGGGCCTGTTCTGTTACTGTTACTGTCGCCGTAGCATCCGAAGTACATGGCGCTGTTGCTGCTACCGTATACGTATACACTAGTCCAACATTACTCCATGTTCCTCCTGTATCAGGAGTGCCTGAAAGTGAGTTAAAAAGATCTGCGTTCGTTGGTGCTGTTCCCGCACATACTGTAAGTGTTCCATCTGTTCCTGCATTTGGAGCTTGCTGCTCTGATACTGTAACTGTTGAAACATCATCTGCTGTACATGGTGCAATTGCGTTCACTGTGTAAGTATAAACCAGTCCAACATTCAACCAACTTCCACCTGCTTGAGGAGTTCCATTCAATGCTGCAAACAATTCAGCATCCGTTGGAATTGTTCCCGCACATACTGTAAGTGTTCCATCTGTTCCTGCATTTGGAGCTTGCTGCTCTGATACTGTTACTGAAGCACTTGATGATCCAGTACATGGTGCAATTGCATTCACTGTGTAAGTATAAACCAGTCCAACATTCGACCA
>JBIIQP010000103.1:0-9103 GCA_044341975.1 Crocinitomicaceae bacterium | reverse complement strand
CTGCATCCGCAGTCGTTTTTGTTGGAAGTGCTCCAAAAACAATCGTTTGAGAAGCTTGGGTGATATTAGCTGAAAGACCTGTTGGCTGGGTTAACGTATAATTGGCATTGTCTGCGCCTGCAAGTGTTGAAGTAGAGGTAACAACGATACCTGTTCCTGCATTCGCTGATGCAAAAGTTCCTGTTCCTGTCAAGGTTACCACATCACCAGCGATAACTCCAGAAAGTGTTCCTGAAATAGTAGCCGTTGTCGTTCCATCATATGTTTTGTTGCTTGCTGCAGCGCTTGTGACAGTGATTGTTTTTGCGGTAATGGTGGCAGTTAATCCTGTTGGTTGAGTGACCGTGTAGTTGGCAGAAGGAGCTGTGTAGCCTGTTACCGTAACTGCTTTTCCAGTTCCTACTGTTTTCGTGGCGTAAGTAGCAGATGGTGTTCCTGAAACACTGAATGACTCTAAATTCACCAATCCACTGTAGACCGCAGTTCCGCTTAAGCTTGCTGTAGTTGTTGCATCGTATACTTTATTCGAAGCTGACAAACCTGTAATAGTAAGTGCTTTTGTACTTACTGCACTTGATACTGTGGCAACATTCTGTGTGGTGGCACCTGTACTCGTCAAAGAGATGTTACCGGAATACGAACCAACAGTCGTTGTAGCCGCAAGACGCACATAAATAGTAGTTAAATCTACAGATCCTGAACTCTGAGCAAGGGTTAATGATGTGGTGTATCCCGATCCCATTGTGGTAGATACTTCGAATCCGGAAGGAGGCGTAATGGTAATATCATTCGTAAGTGCAGAACCTGAAACACTAAAATTGGTTGGGCTGGCACTTGCTGTGCCGTAAGTTGTATTTACCGCTGAAAGGGTACCTGAAGTGGCGATGGTTGGTGACGAAACCAATGTCCATTGGGCATACAAAGTTGTATTTCCGGAAATATTGAATGCATTAGATGTACTTACTGCATAGGTAGCTCCGGTCCCATCTGCTAATGTATTCCATCCTGCAAAACTATAGCCTGCTCTAGCTAATGAACCTGAGTTAGCAGCGGTAGAAACTGCTTGTCCAGGTCTGTAGGCAGAAGCATCAGTCGGTACCGATCCACTTGTCGCACTATTGGCGTCATAGGTCACTGATGCAGTCCATCTTGCATATAAAGTTGTATTTCCTGAAATGTTAAAGGCCGAAGATGTACTAACAGCATAAGTCGTTCCCGTACCATCGGCAGCAGTATTCCATCCTGCAAATGTGTATCCAGTTCTTGCCAAGGTTCCAGAGTTAGCGGAAGTAGTGACCGCTTGTCCGGGTCTGTAGGCAGTAGCATCGGTTGGAACAGACCCGCTTGTTGCACTGTTGGCATCGTAAGTTACTGCAGCCGTCCATCGGGCATATAATGTTGTATTAGAAGAAATTGTGAATGCAGAAGATGTGCTTGCGGCATAAGTTGTTCCTGTTCCATCTGCAGCTGTATTCCATCCGGCAAAGGTATAACCAGTTCGTGCCAGCGAACCCGAATTGGCCGCAGAATTCACCGATGCTCCAGAGGAATAGGCCGTAGCATCCGATGGCACAGATCCGCTTGATGCGCTGTTGGCATTGTAGGTGACGGAAAAGGTAGAAGCTGTTCCTGTAATCTTAAAATCATCTAATAACCACCTTTCACTTCCATTATCATTTAATAAAGTAACACGAATTCTCATGTTGCTCGTTACGGGCAGGGAAGTGATGGTGACAGCACTATAGCCGGTTGTTGTTGCGTTACCCGCTCCTGAAGTAAAATCTACAGAAGACGCGTTTCCGTCATAGGCGGTTGAAGCATTTCCTGTTCCACTGCTCCATGACCATCGAGCATTGCTATTCCCAAGCACTCGAACTGTGCTATAATAATTAGTGCCTCCATTGGGACTAACCTCGACAGTAACAATATCTCCTCCATCTGCACCATTACTAGTTGATCCAACCGAATAAGAAGCCAAACGAAAAGTCATCTGAATGGATGAATAACCAGTTGTGTTTATGTTACTAGATGTTAATGTTGCTGTACCATTTGCAATACCTCTAGAATGTGTCCCTTCAATAGCATATGCAGAAGATGCTGGTACATCTGCAGTTGAGGATGTAGTTCCTGTATAATATGATCCTCCTGACAAAGTAAATAACGTTGTCGAATTATTCAACCCGTCAGATGCGATAGTCGTCTGCCCCCACCCTGTATTCACAATGAAAACAACAAATAGTGCAATTGCATTGAACTTTGAGAAAAACCTTGAAAAAAAAGAAAGCAAAAACGAAGTGAGAGAATGAGCAGAAAACATTTGAGAACGCAAATAGCCAATTTGGCTGTTGTCTTTAAATAACATTATTCAAGGTTTAATTTCCCTGCAAAGGTCGCTCGAAACCCTTGAATTTACTGAGAAGTTAATATTAAACATTTGTGAAATCTTACATCCTCAATAATAAACCGATTTAGTAGCTTTTTTGTGGTCACATTGTATATCGAACATGCACTTTTTGAATTCAATTCTTTAAGTAATGTTAACCTAAAGTTATTCTATGAAAAAAAATTCTTAGCTGTTTCCAACTAATTTTACGGCATGAAATCTATTCTGTTTCTCACACATTTTTTTATTTTGAGTGGTTTTATTTTAGCTCAGGAAGTAAACTATTTCGGTCACAGAGGTTGTCGCGGTATCTTGCCTGAAAACTCAATTGAATCATTTAAAAAAGCAATCGAATTGGGGGTGGATGGGATCGAATTGGATGTGGTTGTCAATAAAGATGGCCAACTCGTAATTTCTCATGAACCTTATTTTCAATCTGAATTCTGTCTAGATTCAACTGGTAACAACATTTCAGATGAAAAATCATACAATATCTACCAGCTAAGCCAAGAAGAAATTCGCAAATTCGATTGTGGCTCTATTGGTAATTCAAAATTTCAAAATCAAGAAAAAATTAAAACCTCGAAGCCGCTGCTTCAAGAGTTCTTTTCAGAGGTTGATCTCAAGGGAAAAACACTTCTTTTGGAAATTAAATCAGAGAAAAAGGAATATGGCATTTCACAACCACAACCAATCGATTTTGCAACTTTAGTAATCAAAGAAACTGCACCATTTCGAACTATTACGCCCATTATTTTTATGAGTTTTGATGCTCAAATACTCGAGAAAATTCATAAAATAGAACCACAACTCAACCTCATCTATTTGACTTACAAACCGACTAAAAGCGCAAAAAACTTTTTAAAAGAAATCTCTTTCACACCCTATGGACTGGGCATGTATTACCCAACTATTTCAAAAAGGAAGGTACTTCAACTTAAAAACAAAGGAATAAGCACATTTGCATGGACGGTGAATGATAACCAACTATCCAATAAACTGATTGACAAAGGTGTAAATGGAATAATTACGGATTATCCAGATCGTGTTAAGAGTGCAGACAACTGATAACTGAATGTCTATCTCACAATGTTCACATGGCCCAAAATCATCTTGCGTCTGTCATCTTTTGAAGTCTTGAATTCTATTTTCCAAGTATAGGTACCATCGCTACTCATAGCAATCTGATTAGCAGACTGATCCCAAGTGCCATAACTACCATCCCATCCCACCGATGCATTTCGAGACTCGAAGATAAGTTGACCCCAACGATTGAAAATGTACATGACATAATCTTGGGGATCAAAACCAGATGTGAAGATCGGTTTAAATGTCTGATTGTAATCATCGTCATCGGGTGTAAAAGTATTCGGAACATAAAAAAGCAATTCTTCGTTAATCGTAATAAGTCCAAAGGCAGTATCGCTACAACCTAGTTCTGAAAAAGCCACTAGCATGATTGTATAATCACCGGTTTCGTCATACGGAAATGTATAACTCGGATTTTCCTCAAAGGAGACCTGATTACTTGTACCAAAATTCCATTCATAATTGTTGGCACCAATTGATTCATTGTAAAAATCTACCTCCGTATCTAACAAGGTTAGTACACTATTACTTGAGGAAAATTGAGCAATAGGTGGAGCCTCTACACAAATAAGATCATTCACAACCAAGGAGGACGAACATTGATTGATATCTGTAGTGGTTAAGGTAATATCATAACAACCGGGAGCAAGAAACTCAACAGTCACTGTGCCGCATCCACTAATGATTTCCCCCGTACTGATCGTCCAAACACACTCAACCGAATTTGGTGTTGTATTGCTAAGCGTGGTAACGAAAGGTGCACATCCCAACACATCCCCTGGAACAAATGACACGACAGGTTTTGGATTAACCGTAACAGATACCTGATCCGTTCCTGTGCATCCACTCAGCGTAGTACCGGTAACTGTGTAGGTTGTGGTTCCTATATTAGGATTGAATGTTACTCCGCTGCTTACACCATTGTCCCAACTATAAGTAGCCCCTCCTGATGCACTCAAGGTTACACCTTGACCTTCGCAAATAGAGATATCATTACCAGCCAATATCACAGGAAGAGGATTAACCGTTACTAACACCTGATCTGTCCCTGTACAACCATTGCTATTGGTTCCTGTAACAGTATAATTTGTTACACCGACAGGAGAAGCAAAAGATACTCCATTTGAAACTGCATTAGTCCAGGTATAAGAACTTGCGCCACTTGCAGTTAAACTGACATTCACCCCATCACACACAGTCTGATCCAATCCTGCATTGATCACTGGCAATGGATTCACTGTCACCGTCACTTGATCTGTGGACGAACAGCCGGCAGAAGTTGTACCCGTAACAGTGTAAGTGGTGGTCTGGCCGGCAGTAAAATTGACACTGGAACCAATTGTTGCATTCAGTCCGGTTGCTGGACTCCAGCTGTAGTTATTTGCCCCCGAAGCAGTAACGGCAACCGAACCGTTCTGACAAACGGAGACATCCTGAGCAGATACCACAGGATCCGCATTGGTTACAATCGTCATGGTTGCCGTGGTCGCACATGAATTTGGTGCTGGTGTAAAAGTGTAGATTTGAGTCCCTTCCATAGAACTGGAAATAATTGCAGGTGTCCATTCGCCACTAATTCCATTCGTTGAAGTAGAAGGAAGTGTGGGCACAAGATCATCAATACAAAGAGGTGCTACCTGAACAAAAGTAGGTAAAACGTCACTTTGAAGATCAACAGTTATGGTAAACGGATTACCAACACAGAAACCAGCCGCTCCTGATGTTGGTGTAACGGTGTAAATAAGCTGTTGTGACCCCGATGCACTGGTAGTAAGTGTTTGTCCTATAGAATTTTGGGGATTTGAAACTGAAGATTCACCATTTACAGCAGGATTATCATTCACCACCCACGTATACGTTGTTCCAGTTGGAATAACATTTGGCGCAGCTGACAGTGGCGTTATATTGAAAGGCTCACCATTACAGATTGAAACCGTTTCATCAATCACAAATGGAACTGGATTTACAGTAGGATTAAATGTTCTGACACATGTTACACCACCGATAGTCATAGTCACAGATATATTGTTTGGTGAATTAAATGTCAGAGGTGTGTTCGTAGTATTTGTCGCTTGGGTAGAGAAAGTTTGACCGCTTCCATTAGTGCTTGAAACAGTCATTCCTGCAGGGGGGGTGGCCTGCCACTGATACGAAATACCCGATGGGCCGGGATTTGGCAAAGCCTCAAAATTGAGTGTAGCCACAGAGCACTGAGCTCCCAAAGGAGCAATTCGTTGTGCCCCAAGCGTTGTAATGGTCATAGTCGTTGTACCCGCGCATTGACCGGGATCCGGAGTAAAAGTATAGGTAGAAGTACCGGTATTCGCAGCAGAAAAAGCAGGTGACCATGTGCCACTGATTCCATTGTTAGAAACACCAGGGAGCGTTGTTACAGGGTCAAATTGACATACATAATTGACAGGGGTAAATACGGGTGAAACACCCCCAGAAATATTGATAGTTACCGATTCGCTTAGTGAACACCCAGTGGTGGTATTAGTAGCTGTAACAGTGTATGTAGTTGTCTCAGTTGGGCTTGCTGAAACAGAGGCCCCTGAAGCAGTACTTAGGCCCGTCGAAGGTGACCACGAATAGTTAAATGCAGAGCTCGTTCCACAATTTGCGGTAATTCCGGACCCCATAGATCCTGAAGGTGGTCCCCAGTTGCTTGTGTAAACATATGTCCCAGAAGAGTTGGCAATGCGAACTCTGTTCTCACTATTATAAGAAGATCCTGCGGTGTAAACCAAAGTGATTACATCTCCGTTGGATACATTGAATGTAATATTGTTTGCGCTGCCCGATGCAAGTGAATAAGTTCCAATTAGAACACCATTCACATAAAGTTTTACATTGGCACCTCCTTGCCAGCCATCCCCATAGGAATCCTGCAAATTCAGAACATAAGAACAAGGAAGACTTGCTGCAGCAGATGCTGTTAAATTCACAGATTGACCTGAACAAATAGTTTGATCATTAATAGGAGCGATTGAATAAGGAGAGCTTATTGTTTGTGTAGTCGAACAACTTAATGAGGCATCGCCAACCGTAAATGTTACGCTGGCTGGCAAAGATGTTAAGCTAGGATCAAAGATTCCGTTGGAAGAATTTACACCTTGTCCAGTGAAAACACCAGAAAGGGATGTTGAATTATCCAAGTCTATTGGTCCTGAACCCGGACAGATTTGTGGCGCAGTCCATGATGAATTACAAGTTACCGGTGGAACATTCAAGGTTTGTTTACAACAAAAACGCCCAAACCAGGATGTAAATCCACCTCCCAAGTTCGAGGAAGCCGATGAGCCTGAAATGGCCACCTGCGTAACCGGGCCATTGGTATTTATTACAATTGTAAAGCACTGAGATGGGTTCCCATTGTTTAAAAAAGTTGCAACATTTGGATTATCATCCCATTCTCCCCATTGAACAGTATTTGAATTTATTGGATTATAACTAATCGATACACCCGTTGAATTACTGGTAAATGTTGGTGTTGTAGTGCCGGTTATCGTGCCTGAACCTGATGTTTGAATCAAGATACCTGTGACTGCTGAACCCGCACCATTGGAAACAGATTCACAATACTGTATGGTAATTTGATATTGATTATTTCCCATGTAGACATTAGAAATTACAGAAGCTGTCATCTGGTCGCACGCTAACAAGTCTCTATTTACAGCGAGAACACTTAAGATAAAAATCAGTTGTAAAAACTTTGTGATCATAATTTAAGTAGTTTGTTGTGATAAGTACCCTGAGTAGTAGTAATTCTCAGATGATACATTCCTTTTTCAAGTTGCTCATCCAATTCAACACGTTTTTCATTACAACTGAAAAACTTTAACAAAGTTGCCTTGGAATCATAAATTTCTACAGAAATAATAGGTGAGTCAGTGCCGGATTCAATTGTAAATGTTGAAAAAGCAGGATTGGGATAAATACGTGCAATATCTTGCTTCAATTCACTTATTGAACTAACATCTGAACCTTGAAGTGTATCCTGAATAATTGCCCAGAAAGAATCATCAAGATTAGGTGAGTCAAGAATTTCACCAAAATAGAAAAGTCCGGTTCTATTGGTACCACACAAAGTAATCAAGTCATTCTTATAATCTATAGAGTAGCCTTCTGCAATACCTGACGAGGGAGCTACCGGAATACGATAGGACCACATAACATCGCGTGATGACTTATCGATTTTAACAAGTGCTGGAGAACGGAATCCTTCCGTGGAAATAGCAATGGAATCAATCGTTAGATCCCCGCCATTCAATAAAAACACTGGATTGTCAGTTTGATCCAATATGATATCAGTCAAAACATCATTTTCTGACCCTCCAGCCACACCGGACCAAAGAATTGAACCATTCAAATTGTATTTCACAAAGAAGGCATCCATCAAACCTGAATTTCCATATGAAATGGAAGGCCCCATCTCAATATCCATATCGTACTCTCCTCCGACATAAACTTCTCCATTCTCAGTAACTGCTTGTGAAAGACCATGCGATTGAACTGAACTTCTAATCGTTTTGACCCAATTAAGCTCGCCGTTTGCATTATAAGATGCTGTGTAAGTATTATGGTCTCCTTGTACTTCAGAAAGTTGAATACCTTCGATGGACGTGCCATTGCCGTAGCTACCCGTAATGTATATGTTATCGAATTTATCACTTCCTATTTTACGAGCGTTGGTAGCAGTGCCAGAGCTTGTTCTTACCCAAACAGATTCAAGAGTCAATGGATCTAACTTTATTGCAAACAAATTGAAACCAAGGGGTGAACTGAACAGCTGTTGATCTATGGTCATCGTGTTATAAAACTCTCCACACATGAGAATGTAGCCTTGTTTAGAAAAACATACATCGTAAATCTCTGATGAATAGGATGGTAATTTCCAACTATTGAGTATTGAACCTAGGGTGTCGAGGATAATCATGTAGCCACTTTTCAAACCTTCATTAATCAACGTGTCATTATCGACAAATAAACTATCCGAGAATGTCCCCACAACGAGAACTGAATCTCCTTTTACGGTTAGCGAAGAAATACTAAGGAATGCAGATCCAGTCCAGTTTTGAAGGAATGGCATTGTTCCATCTGAATACTGTTTACTGATATAAACTCCGTTTCTATTGAATGACGTTGCATTGTTCAGGCCAATAAATACTTCACCCGAAAATTGACCCCCAAGATAGAGAGCACCCGACTCAGCAAAACAATTTGTTTTTGCAATATGATCAGAAGTCCCATAATACGAGTTGAGTTGAAGCAATTCCTGACCATAAATTCCTAATACAAAGAAAATTGCACAAATAGAAGCACAGGCCTTGGGACAAGAAATTAATGCATATTTCACAAAAGTAAAATTATGATTTACCTGCCAAACTATCAAAAATTAAGATAGACAATGTATAGACATTTGAAATTGACACTTTTTCGATTCCTTGCAAAATGTATGTAAAATGTATCTACTTTATTCATTCTTTAAAAGTCACTTATTAGTCGACAAGGGTGTCAGAAACGATTGATTCAACGAATTTTCATTGTAATTACCAACTTTGATTCTATCTTTAACGTCATAATAAAAAACAAACAACTATGTTCGACAAGAATGAATTTAAAAAGTAT
>JBIIQP010000102.1:0-9124 GCA_044341975.1 Crocinitomicaceae bacterium | reverse complement strand
CCATTCAGAGAAACAATTGGCGCTGAATTCAAAAGTTCTGCTCCATTTTTTTTGAAATACTCAAAACTCTTGGCAATACTTCTTGATTTTATTTTACAGATGTATAATCCAAAATCCCCAGCTTTTATGTCGAATGAAGCCTTCTCGGTTGGTCGACTTGTAAATTGCCAAATTTCGAATCCACCGCCGCCTTCCATGCTTAATGCGAGCGTTGCAGTTCTTGAATGGACTTTTCCGCCAGTATATCGAGTCATTAAAGGAGCATCTGCCGCCTCTTCAAAAACTTTTACATTGACACCGAAAAATTTACGGTACCATTTCCATGCTGCCTCTACATTTGGCACACCAATACCCATTTGCTGGATTCCACAGATGATCTTTTCCATATTCATTTAAGAAAAGACAAAGATAAGCATGAAGCTGAATTAGCGGATAGCGCGCTCATTAAAAAGAACGTATCCGTAGCTCACTTGAAAATAGAGTGGGGTAACTTGCTTTGGGAAATAATTCAGTGTTGCACGAATTGGTCCCAGGAACGTGTGTAAAATGGCAGATGCTGACGCCATATATGTGCCACCTTTAAATGGTTTGGAATAGCTAGGTGAGCCATCTGCGTTTTTAACTAATATGACGAAAGGTTGATAGAAATAACCATCCAAACGAATGTCGATTTTAGATGTTGGAGAAAATATAAAATTTAATCCAGCGCCAAGATGTTGAGGTGATCGATATTCAGGGAGAAAGAATGTTTCTGCATCTGGAATTGGAGAAAATGAAGACATGGCTAATAAACTTGCCGTATAATTTGTGAAGAGTGATTGACTATTAAAAACACCGCGCCCATGCAATCCTAAATGAAAGAATCTATTCGAAATCAGATAAGATTGAAACTCAGTTTTGAAACTAATCCATGAATGATTTTTCATTGTCGTATCATTGGATACGGAAGTTGATCCAGGCATACTTGTTTCTTTTCCTGCAACGTACCTTGCTTTGAACATGAAATAGTGGCCAGAGCTAGCAAATTGTTTTCTGTTTAAAGAATTTCGAATGAATTCCCAGCTCAAGGAACTTCCGTCAAATTCAGTAATGTCCGAAGTGTCTTTGTTTGTAAAGTTTTCAGTTTGGTAATAATAATCATAGAGATTAAACATCCTGTAATCAAAGGAGCTTTTTGAATTATTACCGATGGGATGGTTGAATTTTACTCCGTAATACATTTCATTTTGAACAAGGAAAGATGGCTGTACATCTTCGAAGAAAGTAGCAAAACTTCGGAAGTAATCCCAGCGATTCATAACAAAATAAGCAGATGCGGAAATAGGGTAGGTGGATGGGATTTCAAACGTATAGTTGAGTTTTGCAGAGCCATAAAATTTTCCAAAATAAGAGGATGCTTGAATGGAAGATGCTGTCTTACCGATCGAGCGGTAGGTAAGTCCGATATAACCTGTATTAACTGGACGAGATGAAAAATGTCCTCCCACATCCAACCTCAATTCTTTCGATTTTCGCACGTCTAGTGATAAATTAAATGTACTGTCTTTTTTTTGCTGTACTGTCGGATAGATAAAATCGATTTGAGGGGTAGCGTACAATCTGAAATAACGTTTCTCAAATGTTGGATAATCAATTATTTCCTCTTTTCTGCCGTGAATGAGCGACTTGCGAATGTACGAAAGATCCTTTTTTCCGATTGTATTGGTAGAAATGGAAGAGATTTGAAAATCGCCTAATTTTTCTCTGAATTTTCTTCGTTTTTCGTCAAGTTCAGTTTTCAAAACCTTTCGTGTGATGTGTGTCTGAATCGAATCAAGGTAGAGGATAGTAGAATTATAGCCTTCACGAATTGCTTCCTGTACATTTTCAAATTCAAACGTTGAGATGGTAGTTTTGGGTTGTATCAGTATCCCCGCATCACAAGGAAGGGTAAAATCAGAATAGCTAACAAGCATATTGGTCACTTGCGAGATGAGGTCACTTTCCTGAGGTGGTTTGGCATTATTTGAGACATTGCTACCGATAATGAAATCAGGATTAAAATCGTGGTACATGATGTCAGCCGGAAAATTATTGTATAATCCTCCGTCAAACAATAAGGTACCATTCACGCGAATGGGATTGATGTAAAAAGGATAAGTCATTGATGCCCTCACGGCTTGATTCAAATTTCCTTTACTAAAAACGATGCTTTTTTTATTGGAAATATCTGATGCGACGCAACGGAAAGGGATGAAAAGACTGTCAAAATCTCCTCCGCAAACAGCACCAGTGGCTCCCAACAAACGCAGCATTTCAAAATCAAGAAAAGAGGAAGTAATAAAATTAGTTGGTAAAGATTTTTTAAGAATGCTGTCTTTTGAAAATGAAAAATTGATCAAACTTGCATCCAAATCATTCTCTTTGTATAGAAAACGCTGAGAAGTTTTCAGTCGACCTTTGGTCATTAATTGAAAATCGTCGCTGAGCACATACGCTTCAATTTCGTCCGGACTGTATCCAGCGGCATACATTGATCCAACAAGCGCTCCGGCTGATGTGCCGGTAATATAATCAATGGGGATTCCTCTTTCTTCTAAGGCTTTTAAAACACCTATATGCGCCAATCCGGTTGCACCTCCACCACTTAATACAAGTCCAATGCGCTGCTGAGCATGACTTTTTGTGAAAGTCATCAGGAGAGTCATTGTAAGCAGATAGCCGAGAATTGATTTCAATTTTGTTCTTTTGTACAAATTTAAAAGTATTTCAACTTGACAAAACCAAATTTTAGTGAACGGAAGGTTCAGAAGGATGAACAGTTAACGATAACGATAAAAACTTTTTTTGGTCTTG
Organism: Crocinitomicaceae bacterium; assembly: GCA_044341975.1. Lineage (GTDB taxonomy): Bacteria > Bacteroidota > Bacteroidia > Flavobacteriales_D > Crocinitomicaceae > M0103. Next base: position 6,289 of record JBIIQP010000102.1, on the reverse strand, counting down.
AGGAAGTCCTAACGGATGAATTGAACGAATTAGGATATAAAGTTACTGAACAATTGAACCGCGCAGTGCAGGTGAAAGGCACATGGAAAGATGTCTATTTCTTAAACTTACATTTGCGTTGTGCAATTTCTGTTTTGGTTGAAATTCATAAATTTTCAATTCGCAGAGAAGAAGATTTATACAAAAAAAGCCTTGAAATCGATTGGACAAACTATTTTTCAGTAGACAAAACATTTGCTGTAAAAGGTGCCGTTTTTACGGATGTGTTCCAGCATTCGCAATATCCTTTTCTATTGGTGAAAGATGCTATCGTTGATACTTTTCGCGATAAAGAAGGCAATCGTCCAAATGTGCAGGTCAAAGGTCCACAAGTATTGTTTGATTTATATATCAATAATACAAACGTCACCATTTCATTAAACACAAGTGGAGTTCCTCTTTTTCAACGTGGATATCGGCAAGCGACAGGGGAGGCGCCATTGAATGAAGTTGTTGCGGCTGCTCTGATCCGGATGACAGGTTGGGATAAAAAATCGGATTTTATTGATCCTTTTTGTGGCTCGGGAACTCTTTTAATCGAAGCTGCGCTGCTTGCTGCGGATTTGCCTTCGAATTTAGAACGACAGCATTATGCATTCAAGAATTTTAAAAACTTTAGTGCTGATATTTGGGAAGAAATGTACAATGCGAGTGTCAAGCGCATCCGTTCTTTGCCGTGTCGCATTTATGGATCAGACAACAATGCTGAAATGATTACAAAAGCAAGAAGAAATTTGCGCGGTTTGCCTGTTGGTCGATTTGTTGAAACTTCTGTACTGGAGTTTGACGAAGTTAAAAACCTCGGTAATGGAGGGATTGTTTTGACAAATCCACCTTATGGCGAGAGAATGGGGACTGATATCGAAGTTTTATACGAGAAACTTGGAGATTGGATGAAGCAAGAAATGAAAGGTTTTGATTGTTGGATGATATCTTCTTCTGAGTCAGGATTTAAGTCCTTAGGCTTACGTCCAGATAAAAAAATCCGATTATACAACGGTGAACTAGAGTGTAGTTTCCGAAAGTTCTCCATCTATCAGGGGTCGAAGAAAGAAAAATCTTCTGAGGAAAATGAATGATCATAAAAAAAGCACGACTGAATCGTGCTTTTTTTAGTTATCTCTTGGAAATATCAACGTAATCTCGCGGTGTATAACCGATGTAAATTTGACGAGGACGTCCAATTGGTTCTTTATTTTCAGTCATTTCTTTCCATTGAGCAATCCATCCTGGCAGTCTACCCAAAGCAAACATTACAGTAAACATTTCAGTCGGAATTCCTAAAGCCTTATAAATGATTCCTGAGTAGAAATCAACATTTGGATAAAGATTTCGTGCTTTGAAATATTCATCTTCCAATGCCACTTTCTCTAATTTTTTAGCGATTTCCAACATCGGATCGTTGATTCCTAATTTGGTCAAAATGTCATCACATGCTTTTTTGATGATTTTAGCACGTGGATCGAAATTTTTGTAAACTCTATGACCAAATCCCATCAAGCGGAAAGGGTCTTCTTTGTCTTTTGCCTTTGTCACCCACTTGTCTACATCACCACCATCTTGATGGATTTTCTCTAACATTTCAATTACCTCCTGATTTGCACCACCGTGAAGTGGTCCCCAAAGTGCCGAAATACCAGCTGAAATAGTAGCGTAAAGATTAGCCTGTGATGATCCAACTATTCTTACAGTAGAAGTAGAGCAATTTTGTTCGTGATCGGCATGTAAAATTAAAAGCTTGTTTAACGCATCAACAACTACCGGGTCGATTTTGTAATCTTCTGTTGGCATTGCGAACATCATGTGCAAGAAATTCTTACAGTAATCGTATTCGTTTCTTGGATACATAAAAGGATGACGCATAGCGTTCTTATACGACCAAGCCGCCAACGTTGGCAATTTCGCCAAGAGTCGATGAATTGTCAAATCTTTGGCTTCAGTGCTTCTGTTTGGATCTAAAGACTCTGGATAGAAAGTTGAAAGTGAGCAGATCATTGAAGACAAAACTCCCATTGGGTGAGCCTTAGCTGGGTAAGCCTCGAAAAATTGTTTCATGTCTTCATGAACCAATGTATGCTTTGTAATGCTGTTCTTGAAATTATCGAGCTGAGCTTGTGTAGGGAGTTCACCATAAATTAAAAGGTAAGCTACCTCAAGAAAAGTTGCCTTTTCTGCCAATTGTTCAATAGGGTAACCACGGTAATGCAAAATTCCCTCTTCTCCGTCAAGAAAAGTGATCTTACTTTTCGTAGCTCCCGTATTTTTGTAACCCGTATCCAAAGTTACATAGCCAGTTGTATCACGTAACTTACTGATATCAATAGCTTTCTCATTTTCTGTTCCTACTACAACTGGAAATTCGTATGTTTTACCATCCAGTTCGATTTTGGCAACTTCGCTCATGCTTTTAGCTTTTCTCGTTTTATCCCGCCTAAATTAACAAAGAAATTCTTTCAAAAAACAATGGATTCAGAATAATTTTGAAAAAATTGAACCTTCATCTATCATAGATTTTCTAAAGTGTAATCAAGCATCATGGTAAACAAATGATTTCGTGTATTTCCGCCATAGATTCCGTGATTCCTGTTTGGATAAATAAATAAATCAAATTGTTTGTTTGCACGAACAAGTGCGTTGATCATTTCCATAGAGTTTTGGTAGTGTACATTGTCATCACCAGAACCGTGAATCAAGAAATATTTCCCCTTCAGTAAATGAACAAAATTGATCGGTGAATTATCGTCATAACCATTTTCATTTTCTTTGGGCGTGCGCATAAATCGCTCTGTGTAAATGTTATCATAATACCTCCAGTTTGTAACCGGTGCGACAGAAATCCCCATCTTGAAGTAATCAGCCCCCTTGGTCATTGCAAGTGAAGTCATAAAACCACCAAAACTCCATCCTTGGATGCCGATGCGATTGGGATCAACATAAGGTAGCTTTTGAAGTTCTTTGGCTGTATTGATAAAGTCTTCAGTTTCCAGTTTTCCCAATTGCAGATAGGTTGATTTTTTAAATGCAGCTCCTCTGTACATGGTACCTCTTGGATCCACGGAAACGACAATGTATCCTTTTTGAGCAAGTAACTGATGATAGAAGTAATCGTTCCCATCCCATGAATCTGATACTTCGTTGTGTCCGGGACCTCCATATATAGTCACATAAACGGGGTATTTTTGATTTGGATTGAAATTAACCGGTTTGATCATCCAACCATTCAATGTGGTATTTCCAGATTGAAATTTTACGAATTCTTTTTTTGATAAATTATAGCCTGAAAGGGTTGTTTTTAGTTTTATGTTGTCTTCTAAGACAGAAATTTCTTTTCCCAAATTGTCACATAAGATATAGACAGGTGGTGTATTTGCATTTGAATATGTTTTCACAAAATACTTCATTCCCGTGGTGAATTCGGCCTCATTGTATCCTGTTTCAGAGGAGATAGAAGAAATCACAGATCCATCTAAGTTGATTCGGTAAATACCTTTTGAAATAGCATCCTTTTGAGCAGCGGAGAAATATATTTGACCTTCTTTTTCATCAATACCGTAGAATTCTATGACATCCCAATTTCCTTTTGTAATCTGTTCACTTTTGCCATCAAAACTTAATTTGTAAATATGATTGAAGCCATCTGCTTCGCTTGTTCTCAAAATTGTATTTCCATCCGAAAGAATGAGTAGGTTATTATCTATTTCTACATAGCTGTCTGATTTTTCTTGAAAAAATACCTTGTGTGAAATTTTTTTGCCTGTCAAGTCAATTAAATGGTATTTCAAATCATTTTGATGACGATTCAAGGTTTGTAGAATTAATTTATTGGAATTACCCGACCACTCGATCCTTGGGATGTACTCATACTCACCCAAATCAATTGGCGAAATCTTACCTGATTTTACAGTTGCAATATGTGCTGAAACTCTACTATTGTCTTCCCCAGCTTTTGGGTATTTATAGGAATAATTTTGTGGGTATAATTCGCCATAATATGTAAGATTAAACTCTTTAACTTCTTTTTCATTAAAACGAAGAAAACCAATGTATTTGCTGTCTGGCGACCAGTCATATGCTTTTGTGATTGAAAATTCTTCTTCATATACCCAATCCGTTGTACCATTGATGACTTTGTTTCTTTTACCATCTTGAGTGAGCTTTTTCACCTTTCCAGATGCGATGTCTTTCACATAAAGATCGTTTTTATAGATGTATGAAACCATCTTTCCGTCAGGCGAATATTCTGCAAGCGTTTGAGGTTGATGCGTTTCATCTAGTGCTTTTAATGTTCCTGTTTTAAGATCAAATAAAAAGTGAACAGCAGTATAACTTCTACGATAGATGGAAGTTGTTTGGGTCGTAAGTAATACTTTCGTTTCATCTTCATTGAAAAAATAGTCGTCAATGGTAATTTTATCCCCTTGATAGGCTAATTTTTCTGCTGATATAAGCACAATGCCTGCTCCATTTGAATTTGTAATTTCATGTTTGGAAATAGATTGCTCACCATTTTTATCATTGAGGCGAGTAAAATGAAGACCATCTTGCATCGATCGAAATCCTTCGATACCCTCACCTCTGAATTCATAATTTTTCCAAATTTTCTCAACGCTCAGCGCTTGTGCAATTCCCGTGTTGTTGAAAGCAAGAAATAAGAGAGACAATAGTAATGCGTTTTTCATCCGTTGATTTTAAAATTTTTATTGACGAATATAGCCATTGTTTTAGTTGACTTTTGATTTTTGGTTCAAAACCTTATTATTCTGTTAATATTTTCATAAAGCTATTTTCAAGAAAAATAATTTACATTTGTTCAGAATTCTTTCATGTCCTCCTTGATGCTGAATTTTTGTTCAGGCTGAAACCATGAAAAGAATAAAACCTCGGAATGAAAATTTGATGTTTTTCTATATGTTCAGCGGTTCTATGACTTCTAACCTAGTCTCCGTTCGCATTTTTGAAATTCCAACTATTTTACTTGATTTTTCGTTCTTCAATGTAGCACTGCAATTATCTTAAACTTCATAACTATGAAAAAATCATTACTATTCTTTACACTTTTTTCAGGATTATCAACTTTTGCACAAAACTGTTCGGATTTGTTTATTTCCGAATATGTTGAGGGTTGGAGTAATAATAAAGCGTTGGAGATCTATAATCCTACGGCGAATACTGTTAACCTTAGTTTGTATTTTGTTTCTCGTTATTCAAACGGTTCAACAACAGCATCATCCTCAAACTCAATTCAGTTGAGTGGTACGATTGCACCTTATGGTGTTTATGTAGCGGTTTTGGATAAAAGAGATGCAATGGGTACTGGACAAGAAGCACCGATATGGGATTCATTAGAACTTGCTGCAGATGGTTTTTATTGTCCTGTTTACCTTACAAATGATGCTTTTTACTGGAATGGCAACGATGCGATCGTTCTGGCAAAAGGTTCTGTTTCAAATATCGGAGCTGCAGTGCTTGTAGACGTATTTGGAAAAATCGGACAAGATCCTGAAAATGCTGTTGCAGGGACTTTAGGATGGTCTTCTTTAGCACCATATAACAATACTTCGGTAGATCCATTGGATAAAGTAGTTACTGAAGATCATTCAATGATCCGTAAGTCTACAGTGCAGATCGGTAAAAATAGCCCAACTGAAATATTTGCTCCTGGTTATGTATTCAATCCACTGTTGGAGTATGATTCTATTCCTGCAGTTGTTCCAAGAACGGATGCAATGGGGAATATCATGTACCAAATGGATGGTGTTACACCACAATGGTTAGGGAACTGGTTTACTTTAGGATCTCATGATTGTGCATGTAACCCGTTAGCAGTTGATCAGTTGGAGCCTAAGAAAGAGGTGATGATCTATCCAAATCCTACAACAGATATTTTCTATATCAAGAATGTAGAAGGTTATGAGAAGATCGAAGTTTACAATGCTCTTGGACAAAAAGTTCAGTCGATCAACAACACTGGCAAGCCGGTGATCTCTGTGAATGTTAGCGGTAACAATGGTCTTTACCTTGTGAAATTGACAGACGGAAACGGAGATCAGGTTACAAAACGAGTTATCGTAAAATAATTCCAAGTATATATAAGGTCGCATACCCAAAGCTATGCGACCTTTTTTTTGAAATCTAGTAGGGTTTTATGAGAATTTTATTTCTGTTTTTTATTGTTTGTCTAATCGGTAATTACTCATTTGGTCAGGAAGTTGCCACTGTTAAAGGTAAAGTTTCTGAATACGGGAATAAA
>JBIIQP010000017.1:0-30635 GCA_044341975.1 Crocinitomicaceae bacterium | reverse complement strand
ACAAACTAAGCGTATTAAACGCTGTAGCTAACAAAATCGTACTCCGAATATTCGCGGTAGCAAACAGAAATGAACCTTTTGTAAAATTAGTAGCCTAATAATTTGGATTTATCTTAGAATGCTCAGGGTAAAATTAATCCCTGAGGCAACGGACTGAATAACCATCTGCTTTATTATTAAATTCAGTATTGGCCCAATCTGAATTATATGCTAATTCAAAACAAAAGGCATTGCCAATTCCTGAAGTTGCAGACCAGAAAAACGCATCACTACCAAGCCAATGAAAATTACCTCCGTTGCGAATTCCTCCAGGAATTGCATTGAAACCTATGGTGTTTTCTCCTGTATTTGGACTATTCCAATGAAGATTTCCTGCTTCCTTTAATTTTTTACCTGCAATACTGTCTCCACCCAAGTAAGTCATCAAACTTTCCCAATCCGTTTGACTCGGTGCATGCCAGCCTGTTGGGCATACATTGCGTGGGTCAGCTACTGTGTACCAGTTATATAATTTACCATAAGGGTTTTCGTATTGGTTATCATTGTTATAATGCACCCAAGCTCCTGTAGTTAGATTAAACCATTGTGCTCCGTCTGTTACATTTGGGATTGGGTCACCATTGGCGTAAGTGGTGGTTCTTAGGTTTTCTGCCATCCATTCTTGGCCGTTGCCTAGTACTATACTTGTGTAGGTGTAACCATCAAAAGTGACTCCTGCTCCGGGGTTGGTTACAATACCACCACCTCCTGCAGTCGTTGTAAAAGTCAACTCATTCCCATAAGCTGTTCCTGCGCTGTTGGTGGCATAAGCACGCACGTAATAGGTGGTGCTTGCGGTTAGACTAGTTAGGTTGCTTGTAAAACTTCCTGTGCCGCTTCCATTGGTTGTTGAGTTGTTCGCAGTTGTTGGGCTCGGGGAAGTGCTCCATACAATTCCTCTTTGCGTAACAGGTGTGCCACCATCATTTGTGATATTTCCGCCAGTTGTAGCACCAATATCTGAGATATTACCTATTGGTAATGTTGTAAGTGTAGCTAAATTTCCAGGATTTGGTGTTGTATAGGTAATACTATCAATGGTATTCAATGGAATTTGCAACACCGTTCCATTACTCTGGTGAATGTTCATAATGGTTTGCGCTTGCACTACTAATGAACTAATGAGTAGCATTACAAATAGTGTGATTTTTGTCTTCATATTCATTTTTCTTATTTTTTAACTACCTGTTTTGTTATCGAGTTTTGTTTCCCAGTTATTCGGCAAACATAAGAACCTTGAGTCAGGTCTTTGAGGTCAAGTGTTTCTTGATGTTCACCTGATGTTTTGTAACCCAGTTTCTTTTCTAACATAAGTTTCCCCTGCATATCAACCAAAACAATGGATATTTCTTCTGCTTGTGGTAAGTTAAATCGAACATTCAAAGATGTACTTGTCGGATTTGGGTAAACATTCACCTCCCAAGTATTGGCATTATTCAGCCAATCTTGCACATTCACGGACGTTTCATCGTATTCATAATGCCCTATCGTACTTACATTCCAAGCATACAAACTACCATCCAACAAATGTAAATTCATCACATCTGCATCAAATGTGATTTTACGCACATCCTCCAAGTTGTAGGAGGCATTGGTGCCATCGGTATAGTTGAAATGAATGCTTTGTGCAAAGATTATAGTTCTCATGAGAAGCGCTACTCCCAGTAGTACCCATGGTTTTGATTTCGTGCCTTTCATCATTCTTTTTGTTTAAATTGGCCCTACGCTGTTTATTAAGATTAAGCAGGTTTCGCCTAGTAAATTTATTGTTTTTTTGTTATTGTTTTTTTGTTATTGTTTTTTTGTTATTGTTTTTTTGTTATTGTTTTTTTGTTATTGTTTTTTTGTTATTGTTTTTTTGTTATTGTTTTTTACCAACGAAAACTAACTTTAAAACAAAGTCATCTGGTCTTCGTCATCCTCATTTTTAGTCATATCCCACTCTATCGTAGGTCCACCACCTTCGTTTTCAGCGTCTTCAACTTCACCACCCTCTTCGTCTTCTAATTCTGGTTCTGAACTAATTTCATCTTCTGGCCAAGGTTCTTCGCCTTCTATCGAATGGGTAAGTACAATCTCTTTTACTTTAAGTTTTGTCAATTGATTGCCCTGCGCTTTCATTCCTTTTACATCAATAAAATCAGCTATTTGCAACTCATTGTCAGGCAAATTTTTCGTTTCCTTTAAGAGTTTATTGTAGATGATTTTAATCATAGGTCGGTAGGCTGTCGAAACGACATCCATATAGGAACCTTCACCCTCACTGATGAAGGATACTTTTTTATCCGATGTTACTTCACAAAGGAAGCGTTTTACGAAGTGTAAATCTTTTTCGGCATCATAATATACGGTCGACAAAGCTCTGTGCGGGTGCCATTTTTCTATATGAATCATTTCCTCATCAAAATGGTTCGAAAGATCAAAATTGCTCAAACGGTATTCACCTGTTTTATAGAGCGTCAAAATTCTATCTTCTCCCTTAAATGATCCCAGGAATTTACCACGACCTTCATCGTTCAATCGACCAACTACAGTGTCAAACCAAATTTTACGCGCAGCAAGAGTTGAGCCACCAACTTCTTTTTGAGTGATTTTTTGAATAATTTCTTTGGTCACTCTGTTACCTGCAGATTGCCTGCCCTTTATCAATAAATCACCTAAATCAACATCAAAACGCAATCGTTTCAAATGTGGTCGAGGTCGCAACAACACGTTCACGACTTCTCTTTCGCCGTTTGGATGAACTGAGAAATAAAGCATTTTTGAACCCTTTACTCCCCTGGTCAAGTCGTATTCTGTATCTCGTGTGATTGAATTCACATAAAACCGTTTCATCATTGCCGAACCACCGGTTCCATCTTGGTAAATCAAATGATAAATCGTTCTTTTATCGCCTTTTTTCCATACATCGGCATGCACGATATCTTTCCCTACAAATTTCTTATCCGCTACTTTCGTAACCATCATCTTTCCTGTAGAGAAGAATATTATTATATCATCGATTTCAGAACAATCGTTGATTGGTTCAGATTTCTTTAAACCATAACCAATAAATCCTTCTTCGTAATCAACATAGAGCTTACGATTCGCAATAATAACCTTCGTAGCGCTAATTGTATCAAATACTTTTATTTCGGTTTTGCGCTCTTTCCCAGCACCGAAGCGCTTTTTAAGATCTTTGAAGTATTCAATGGCATATTCAATTAAATTGGAAAGTTTCTCTTTCACAATGGCCATTTCTTCCTCTAATTTCAGCAAAGCTTCATCCGCCTTATCAGCATCAAAGCGCGTAATACGGATCATTGGAATCTGCGTCAATTTTTGCAAATCCTCGTCTGTGATTTCCCTAATTAATTGTTTTTTATACTTCTCGAAACGCTTGTAGAGGTATGCGTACAATGATTCTCTATCACTATAGAGTTTGAAATCAATGTACATTTCTTCATTGATGAAAATCTTTTCAAGTGTTGAAAAATGCCATTGACGTTGCAATTCGTCCAATCTGATTTCAAGTTCCAATTTCAACAAACGAACCGTACTATCAGTATTCACTTTCAATATTTCACTTACACCAAGAAAACGTGGCGTATCTTTGTCGATAATTGAAGAGTTTGGAGAAATAGAAACCTCGCAATCTGTGAAAGCATACAATGCATCAAGCGTTTTATCAGGGGAAACTCCTGGTGCAAGATGAATAATCACCTCTGCTTCTGCAGCTGTATTGTCTTCAATTTTCTTTATCTTGATTTTTCCTTTATCATTGGCTTTGATGATGGATTCAATCAGAGAACCTGTCGTTGTGCCAAATGGTATCTCATGAATAACCAGGGTTTTATTGTCCTGTTTTTTAATTTTTGCCCTGACACGTACTTTTCCTCCACGAAGTCCATCATTGTAATTGGAAAAATCTGCCATTCCACCATTCGGAAAATCAGGAAAGAACTCTACTTTTTTACCACGAAGATGATTGATTGACTGATCAATCAACTCTATAAAGTTATGTGGTAAAAACTTACAAGCCATACCAACTGCAATACCTTCTGCCCCTTGTGCAAGTAACAAAGGAAACTTTACGGGTAACTGCAACGGCTCCTTGTTCCTTCCGTCATAACTGGAAAGCCATTCTGTCGTTTTAGGATTAAAAACAACGTGCAACGCAAATTTGGAAAGTCTTGCTTCAATGTAACGCGCAGCAGCGGCTCCATCCCCTGTCAACGTATTCCCCCAGTTCCCCTGGCAATCGATTAAAAGATCTTTTTGACCAAGCTGAACCAAAGCATCTCCTATCGAAGCATCACCGTGCGGGTGATATTTCATGGTATTACCGATGATGTTTGCCACCTTGTTATAACGACCATCATCCAATTCTCTCATGGAATGTAGAATGCGCCGTTGTACTGGTTTTAAACCATCGTAAAGAGAAGGTACGGCGCGCTCAAGAATCACATAGCTTGCATAATCTAAGAACCAATTCTCATACAAACCTCCAACCGGGACAATTTTATCGTCTACCGTTTTATGTTCAAAAGGATTGTTTTGATCCTCTTGTTGCTCGTTCTGTTCTTCCAATTCGTCTTCTGCCATAATTTAGGATGCTATTTCAAGGTCTTCTTGATCATCAGCTTTTTCCAATTCTTCAGCCAGATCTTTTTCAACACGTAAATTATCAATTATAAAATCCTGTCTTTCAGGCGTATTTTTACCCATGAAATAGGATAGTATCGAATCTATTGAATTGTCCTTTGACAAAAGGACAGGTTCAAGTCGAATATCACCACCAATAAAATGTTTGAATTCATCTGGTGAAATCTCCCCTAGACCATTGAATCGAGTTATTTCAGGATTTTTACCTAATTCCTCTATTGCTTTTCGACGTTCGTCTTCTGAATAACAGTAAATTGTTTTTTTCTTATTTCTCACCCTGAACAATGGTGTCTGCAATACATATACGTGATTTCGTTTTACAAGATCAGGGAAAAATTGCAAGAAGAAGGTCAGAAGCAGCATACGAATATGCATACCATCCACATCGGCATCCGTTGCAATGACAATATTATTGTATCGCAAGTTATCCATATCCTCCTCTATATCCAGCGCTGCTTGGATTAAATTGAATTCTTCGTTTTCGTATACAATCTTCTTCGTAAGTCCATAACAATTCAATGGCTTACCTCGTAAACTGAATACGGCCTGCGTATTCACATCTCTTGATTTGGTAATTGAACCACTTGCCGAATCTCCTTCCGTGATAAATAAAGTTGTTGCTTCTCGACGATCATCTTTCAAATCAGTCAAATGAATCCTGCAATCTCGTAGTTTCTTATTGTGTAGACTTGACTTCTTCGCACGATCTCTTGCCAACTTGCGAATACCAGAAAGCTCTTTTCGTTCTCGTTCAGATTGCTTGATTTTCCGTTCGATCAGCTCAGCAACATCCGTATTTCTATGAAGGTAATTATCTAATTTTTCCTTCAAAAAATCATTCACAAAAGCCCGCATGGATTTTCCACCTGGCTCAATTTCCTGTGAACCTAATTTTGTTTTCGTTTGAGACTCAAATACAGGTTCAATGACTTTCACTGCAATAGCTGCAACAATTGACTGACGAATATCAGATGCCTCGTAGTTTTTGTTGTAAAAATCGCGTATAACTTTTGCCACAGATTCTCGGAAAGCACTTTGATGCGTTCCACCTTGTGTGGTGTGCTGACCATTGACAAAGGAATAATAATCTTCACCATAGGTTTTACCGTGCGTAAAGGCGACTTCTATATCATCCCCTTCCAAGTGGATAATTGGATACAAAGGATCTCCATCCATATTGTTTTCCAACAAATCCTTTAAACCGTCTTTTGATTGGTATTTTTCTCCGTTGTAGTAAAGGGAAAGACCTCTATTCAGATAACAGTAATTCCACATCATCTTATCAAGATATGCTGTTTTAAACGCATACTTCTTGAAAATAGACTCATCCGGAACAAACTCAACATAAGTACCATTTACCTCGTCCGTTTTTGAGACTGGCAATTCTTCAACCAACTCTCCTTGAGAAAAAGACGCTTGTTTCTTTTCTCCATCACGAACTGAATAGACCATGAAATGAGTAGAAAGCGCATTTACTGCTTTTGTACCCACCCCATTCAATCCTACAGACTTTTTAAAAGCTTTTGAATCATACTTGCCTCCTGTATTGATTTGAGAAACACAATCAATCACTTTTCCTAACGGAATTCCGCGACCATAATCCCGAATAACAACTTTCCCATCTTTCACTTTAATATCCACTCGCTTGCCATTCCCCATGACAAATTCATCGATACAGTTATCTACAACTTCTTTCACAAGAATGTAAATGCCATCGTCTGCTGCAGCGCCATCACCCAATTTCCCGATATACATACCCGGTCTAAGGCGAATATGTTCTTTCCAATCGAGTGATCGAATATTGTCTTCTGTATATTGATTTTCAGCCATTTTGAAAGGATTGTACGCTATCTAACAAATTTAGCGATTGAACGCTCTCAAAACACAAGTAATTATCAGGACTTTTGAACGATTTTAGGTTGAAAAACCTAAGCAGAAATAGTAAACTTCATACCATCTTCTACTACCTCTGTATTATCAAAGAATTTAGCAGCTTCAAACAGATGAGCCGCTGTTGATTCGTACCGAGCGCTTAAGTGACCCAAATAAAGTTTACCCGCATTTGCACGTTTAGCAATATCTGCTGCCTGGGCTGCTGTGGAATGAAAAGTAGCTTTTGCCCGTTCACTATCTTTTTCAATAAAAGTCGCTTCATGGTAAAGCACTGAAACATCTTTCACATAAGGCACAATTGACACGTCATATTTTGTATCGGAACAAAAAGCATAGGAATAAGAAGGTTTAGGTGGAAAAGTGTAATCTTTGAACCGAAAGATTTGACCATCTTCATCCAAAACATCTTCACCTTTTTTCAGTAAATGAAAATGTTCAATCTTTAAACCACTTCCTTTAATCGCCTCGCTGTTCAAATTAAATTCCTTTGCTTTCTCTCGAATCAAAAAACCTGTGGTTGGAATGCGGTGCTTGAGCGGAAACGAATGTATTTCAATTAGTTTATCTTCAAAGATCAAATGAGAATTCTTAGGATCTGTTGCTACGAACTGTAGATCAAAATCCAGTTTTGCCCCACCGATTTCAAGTTGACTTTTTATAATTGACTCCAATTCTTTTGGGCCATAAACTGTTATTCCTTTGTCACGCCCCATAAGGTGCATGGTACTAAGGAGTCCAACTAACCCAAAGAAATGATCACCGTGTAAGTGAGAAATTAGTATATGAGTAAGTCGTTGGAAACGAATGCCGTAATTTCGAATTTGCATTTGAGTACCCTCGCCACAATCGATCAGAATATGGCGGTCATTGCAAACAACATATTGTGAAGTAGGATTTCTTCTTAAGGTTGGAACGGCTGCGCCGCTGCCAAGGATTGTTACTTCAAAATTCACTGATGAATCAAATCCTGTGCTTCTTTTTGATCGGATGAAATTGACAAAACTTTGTCAAGCTGCGCAATTTGAACCAATTTTTGCACATTGTCTTGAAGTCCACACAACACAAACTTTCCATTCGTATCCTTGCACAATCTGTTAGCAGTCAAAATTGCACTTAACCCTGATGAATCACAATATTTCGTAGCCGACATATCAATGATAATCACGTTAACCCCTTGTTTGTTTAACAGTGTAAGTTCCGCTTTTAGTTCTGATGCGTTTGAAGCGTCAAGCTTCTCAACTTTCGTCTTGACAACCGCTTCGTTTTTTATTTGTGACGTCTCGAAGTTCATTGTGTTGTGTTTGGTCAAATGTAATAAAATTTATTAACGTTCGATTTTCGATGCAAGCAAATAAATAACTGCCATTCTAACAGCAACACCATTCTCAACCTGCTGAAGTATAATTGACTGTTTAGAATCTGCCACATCACTTGTTATTTCCACCCCGCGATTGATAGGGCCAGGATGCATTACAATGATTTCTTTACCTAAAGAATCAAGTATTTCTTTATTCAACCCGAACTGCATTGAATACTCTCTCAATGAAGGAAAGTATTTAATCTCCTGACGCTCTAATTGAATTCGAAGCATATTCGCTACATCACACCATTCCAATGCTGAACGAAGATTATGTTCAACTTTTACACCTAACTCATGAATGTACTTTGGAATAAGCGTTGTTGGACCACAAACCATTACTTCTGCTCCCAATTTTTGAAGGCAATATATGTTTGAAAGTGCCACACGCGAGTGAAGAATATCCCCAACAATAACAACCTTTTTACCCTCAACACTTCCAAGACGCTCTCTTATTGAAAATGCGTCCAAAAGTGCTTGCGTAGGATGTTCATGGGTACCATCTCCCGCATTGACAACTTTCGCAGTAATTCGTTCAGATAAAAATTTAGCCGCGCCCGGATTAGGGTGACGCATCACAACCATGTCCACTTTCATAGACAAGATATTGTTTACAGTATCAATAAGCGTTTCACCTTTTTTGACAGAACTACTTGACGCAGAAAAATTGACTACATCTGCAGACAACCGCTTTTCTGCTAACTCAAACGACAGTCGTGTTCGAGTGGAGTTTTCAAAAAAGAGATTGGCTATTGTTATATCTCTGAGAGAAGGAACTTTTTTAATTGGACGATTGATTACCTCCTTGAAACTATCAGCTGTCTTGAAGATCAATTCAATATCTTCTCTGGTCAGGTCTTTTATTCCCGTAAGGTGATCAACACTTAAATTATTCATTTGCATCAGGTGTAAACAAAACGACTTTATCTTCTCCTTCTATTTCTTTCCATTCAACAGAAACTCTTTCTGAAGAAAGCGTATCCACCGTTTTTCCAACATAATCCGCTTGAATGGGTAAATCACGGTTAAAACGGCGGTCGATCAAGGCAAGAAGCTCAACTTTTTTTGGTCGGCCAAAAGCGAGTAGTGCATCCAAACCAGAACGTATTGTTCTACCTGTAAATAGCACATCATCCACCAAGACAACATTTTTTCCTTCAATTACGAAATCAATATTTGTGACACTTGGAATAATTGGTCGTTCTCTTCTTCTAAAATCATCACGATAAAATGTAATATCAAGATTTCCACAAGTAACTGAGTGACCGAGAATTGCTTCTAATTGAGACTTTAATCGCGAAACAACGTTCACACCTCTCGGTTGCAAACCTATTAAAACTGTATTCGCAAAATCGTGGTGAGTTTCTATCAACTGGTAGCAAAGTCGGTTCAGGGTCAGTTCGAAATGCCTATTATTCAGAATGACTTGCTTTTCCATTGATGCAAATATAATCGCTTTACCACTCATTTTTGTTCGATGCAGCAAATATTTTTCCCACACTTTTTAACATTATACTACAGAATAATGCTTGAATTGAACACACTAATCAAGCAATATAACCATTCAAGTATTTTGTAAAGATTTCATTTGAAATTGAAATAACTTTATGGTGTAGTAGTAACGAAAATTCAATTCTCTCGAATATTTTCGTTTGTTTTTGGTTTAGATCGGCCGGTTGAGAATGAAATTTCAGCCGGTTTTTTTATCCACCTTTTTTCTTTACTTGATAACCTTCTTTGATTAATAAATCAAAAATTTTATCCCGAAAATTCCCCTGAATTAATATTTCACCCTCTTTCACCGCTCCACCAACTCCGCATTTATTTTTAAGCATTTTACCGAGTTCTTTGAGATCATCTTCATTTCCCACAAAACCTTCAACAAGGGTTACTTCCTTACCAGCCCTTTGTTTCTTGTCAATTGAGACATACAATTTTTGTTGCCCATTCGGCAACGTATCCGTATTCGCTTCCTCTTCAAACTGATACTGGAAATCAGGATTGGTAGAATAAACAACATTTAAACGCTCTTTTTTCTTTGCCATCAGTATTTTTCAATTAATGCATTTCCTAAATCGTCAGTAAGAATCCCACTAGGAAATTTATTGAATGCTCGTCTAATTCCTTTGGGCGACCTTACTTCGTAAATATATACTTTTTTACCTTTTTTAATCCATTCAGCTACATTGGTACTTTGAACATCCGAATTGCGAACCACAACACCATCCAACATTTCAAAATCTTTTATTTTTTGGTTGGCCTCAACTGCACTAGCTGCTGAAAAACAAACATTGAATCCTGCATTGAAAAATGGTTCTATCCATTGATCAAAGGAGGTCAATACATAGGTTTGAAAAGAACTGGAGTTCGAATAACCCAAACGAGATAATTCCTCAATAAAATCATAAACGTTGAGCATGGAATTCGCACATTCATTCCAATGTCTTAAATCTAAAAAAATAGATTTGTTTTTTAATAAAACTGTATCAAGCTGAGCCAAAGCAGCCAATTTCTCTTGATGAAAAGACGAATACCTCACCTTACTCAATTGAATAGAATCGAGCTGAGAAATACACCCAGAAATATTTGTTTGCGAGTACAATTCAGTATCATGATACAACCAAACGGAACCATCCGTTGCCATTTGTACATCTAACTCAACGCCATCACAACCTTCCAGTGACAGCGCTAGTTTAATGGCTTCAAGGGAATTATCATGATAAACAGATGAAGGATTTTCCAATCCAGTTGCTGCATGACCAAAAATTTTAATTTGACCGAAGGGTTTGTCACGTTGACAAGCAGTCAGAATGAACAGAGCAAGCCATATGACTATCCGTTTAAAACTCATAACCCACACCACAAACAAATGAATAACCCAATGTGCCAATCGTCTTTCTTCGTAATTCCAAAACATTAAAACAATTTTCCATTTGAAAACCCGCTAATACATCTGAAGTGAAATACATTTTACCCTTTGTTTTTAAACTCCATCCAACCATTAAATCATTGTAGTTCGCTCGACCATTTTTACCAACAGATGCATTGAACTGAACTGTCGAAAAATGGTACTGAAAGATTGGTCCTGCAATAAGTCGTTGATTTTCAGAAACAATCCACATCGAACTTGCACCTACTCTTGGAAAAAATCTTGCTTGAAAAAATGAACGAATGATTCCTGTCTCCACTGTAAGAACCTCAACTGTTTTCTCCGTTTTACAGCCAAAAGCAAATCCTGTAAAAAAATCCTTTTTCCCAAGTGATAAACGATAAGTTAGAAATGTGTCAGCTTTTTTTTGAGAGAATGGTTTGTGACTGAACAAAAACAAGAACAAAAAAGCTAAAATTATTCTCATGAATTGTATTTATAATCTTGAAAATATTAGAGCTTCGGACATTTTTTACAATGGATGCCTTTTTTCTTATACTTTTTGCAGCAATTTTTCTTTTTTGAGCAAGAGCATCCAGCGCATTCAAATTGAAATGTGCCCAACTGTGTGCTATGCTTTTCTTCTTGCTTGATCTCTATTTAGAATTATTCCAAACAAAGGTAGAAAGATTTTAAAAAACAGAAAAGATTTTTTGAATTACAACAAAACAAATTGTGCTTCTCTGAAAGTGTTCGCATGTGCTTCAACAATGTGCTTGATTTGAGGACTGTATCCACCACCCATGCTGCACACGACTGGTACATCTAATTGACGAACTGTTTCAAAGACCATTCTGTCGCGCTTGCGACATCCATTTGAGGTCAGTCCCAATCTACCCAACTTATCTGTTTCAATCACATCCACACCTGATTGGTAAAAAACGAAATCAGGCTTGAAACCATCACAAACATTATCCAATGATTTTTCTAATAGAAACAAGTATTCATTGTCAGAAATACCATCATTTAATTCAACATCTAGATCGGACAATTCTTTTTTTAACGGATAATTATTTTTCCCATGCATACTAAAAGTAAAGACTTGTGAATTATTAGAGAAAATACTTGCAGTCCCATTTCCTTGATGAACATCTAAATCTATAATTAGAATTTTTTGCACAATCTCCCTATCCAAGAGCCACTTAGCCGCTATGGCTTGATCATTTAAAAGGCAAAAACCTTCACCTCTGCTGGTAAATGCATGATGAGTTCCGCCAGCAATATTCATTGCAACCTTTTCCTTTAAAGCGTATTCTGCACAGATTCGAGTACCTTCCATGATTATGCACTCACGTTTAATCAAAGCTTTATTATGTGGGAATCCTGAAACTCTTTGTTCGCGTTCACTTAATTTCAAATGAAACAATCGATCTACATATTCTGGGTCATGCACGGCTTCAATGAATGTCCTGTCAATTTCTTCTGGAGCAATTAAATCTGACAAGCCAATGGTGCCCTCATGCAACAATTGTTTTGGAAGAAGGTCATACTTCTCCATTGGAAATCTATGTCCCTCAGGCAAAGCCTGCACATATTCTTCTCTAAAGGCAACTTTCATGATTACCTAAAACGTTTTTTAGAAAATTTTGTTTGTTTTCAATCAGCTACGATTGAGTAGGATTTCAACGTAAAGAATTGATTTTCCATTCGCAATTGTCTGAATACCATATTTTAACTCTGATTCAGACTTTATACTCATTGTCAAAAAACCCAGTCCTGCGCCACCTTTTTTTGTAAGTGGCTCCCTGCTTAAAACGTCTAGGTATACTAATTTCAATTGTTCGTGACTCATTGAGTTGATGCGCGTCAAATAGTTACTAACCGGATCCGCATCTTCATCATCAATTATATTACCTAAGACTATTTTGTATGTTTTGGTATTTTTAGCTAAAATAAGAAATGCCAATTGTCTGCCTTCCTCATCTAAACTTCCGTGCCTGTGAATATTTTGAAGTCCTTCAACAAGAATAGAAAACGTTCTTTTTACAGTCTTTTTAACTTCTCCACCAGAAATCATCAAATCTTCAACCGCCGCAGCAATACTATTAATAAAATCCTGAGAAAAAACACCGATATGACTTAAAGACACAACCCTTTCTTCCGACCTTAAATGCTCGGTTATCTCATCGTATTTCCGCTTTATCGTACTTGCGATATTGCTGTCCAGGGTTTCAATCATTCCCTCAAAAATAAGACTATCGTATTAAATGAACAAATCCATGTTCTTTTTGACCCTCAGCTGTTTGAAGAAAATAAGAATACACTCCTTCCGTCAATTTCTCACCTGTAAGATCCAATCCTTTCCAATCATTTGCATAATTGGATGTCTCGAAAACCTTTTGTCCCCATCTATTTAAAATCACTAAAGATGTATTTTCCTTTAGACCTTGGATTTCAAAAATATCATTAACAGCATCCGAATTATCTGTAATTACATTAGGAATCTGCAAATCACCCGTGATTGTAATTACTTGCATTACTGAATCAATACATCCGTTTGCATCAGTTACAACCAACAGGACTTCATAGGTTCCTTCATTTTCGAACGTATATGAAATATTCTCACTTGAAATGGTTGTAGAATCCAAGGTCCAAACTGAAGAAACGATATTCTGAGATGCATTATCAAATGAAACTTCTTGGTTTATTCCTGGATCCTGCGGCAAATAATCGAATGCAGCAACAAGATTTTCAGGAGCCAAAATAGTTACAGGTCCTGCAGTTGAGCTACAACCAAAAGCATCTGTGACAGTCAAGACATATGTTCCAGCTGAAAGATTATTCAAATCCAACGTTGGTTGGGCCGTATTTGTCCATGAGTATGTGTATATGCCACCAGCAACAACGGTAATCCCATTTATTGAACCACCAGAAATACAGGTAGGCTGAACGACGACAATGGTATTAGAATTAATTATCGGAGCTGAAAGTGCATTTATACTTGCTGTAGCGGATGCTGTGCAACCTTGAGCATCTGTTACGGTGAGAGTATAACTTCCTGCCGCTACATTTAAAATATCAGCTCCAATTGAGGACGAACCATTCCATTGGTAACTATAGTTTGGTGTTCCACCAGAAACAGAAATTCCTGATATACTTCCATCAGATTGCCCGCAATGCTCCTCTTGAACTAAAATAGTAGAAACATCAATGGTCAATATAATAGGAGCATCAATTACATATATAGAAGATGAAACTGCGCAGCCACTATTATCCGTTATAGTTAAAACATAAGTACCTGGTAATAAATTGGAGGCATTTAATGTGCTCCCACCACCGTTTGTCCAACTATAAGTATTTCCGCTTCCAGTATCACTTAATCCAACGATAGAACCCAATGTTCCATCACATAGAACATTACTTACAGAAACAGCAGTCTCATTTATTGATGGTCCGGCAATTGCATTCACTGTTATCTGACTTGATGAAACTGTACAACCACCAGCATCAGTCACAGTTAAAGTGTATATACCTTGAGGCAAATTACTTGTGTCAGCAGAACTTGAAGATATTCCATTCCAACTATAAGTCAATGAAGAACCAGAGGCAATAATTCCGGTTATTGAACCGCTATTGTTACCACAAGTAGCATCCGTCACAACAACATTGGTTTCATTTAAGCTAGGCCCAGTATCTGTGCCTAAATTAAAAGGTCCAGCAGTAGAGGTGCAACTGTTGTTGTCAGTCACTGTTAAAGTATAACTTCCAGCTGAAAGATTCCATGCATTTAGCTCTGATCCACCGGAATTATTCCATGCATAATTCAGACCTGTTCCCGAAGCAGTAATTCCTGTTACAGAACCAAGTCCACCAGAACAATTCACATTTTGAACATTCACTGCGCTAGCATCAATAATTGGACCTGATGTACCTGTTAACGTGTACGGACCACTTGAAGCTGTGCAACCGCCAGCATCTGTTATCGTCAACGTATATGTCCCTGCAATTAAATTAGTATGATCGATAGTTGCCGATGCAACACCATTCCAAGTATATTGATAAGGTGTTGTTCCGCCACTCACAGTTAATCCACTAATACTTCCCGCATTAGTGCAGCTCGGGTTGACAACATTCACTGTTCCCGCGATTGTAGGTTGAGGATTTACAGTCACAGTAACAGGTACTCTAAATGTACCAGGGCATATTCCAACATAGTACGTTGTAGTTGCTGTCAAAACAGGAGTTGTATAAGAATTTCCTGTTGCAAATGACGAGCCTCCAAATTGAGCTGTGTACCAGTTAAGTGTCCCTGGCGATGTACCAGAAACAGTAACTGTCAAGGTTGCTGAACTGCCGCCACACAGACTTACGTTATTCGGAACAATATCATAAACAGTCGTGGTCAATCCTGTAACTCCTGCAGCACCATTTGTAGCACCATTAAAGGTGAATTCCGAGAGATGGGATGAATTCGATGTTCCAGCTATCCCGCCATTTACATTTTGAGTTGGAGAACCTGAAACCATTGTAATATTTCCACCCGCCCCTGCTCCACCGGGACCAGCAGCTTCATTAGAGGCGAAAGGTCCTAGCACAAGGTTTTGATTTCCGCCATTTCCTCCCT
The DNA here is from genome assembly GCA_044341975.1 of Crocinitomicaceae bacterium. GTDB lineage: Bacteria > Bacteroidota > Bacteroidia > Flavobacteriales_D > Crocinitomicaceae > M0103. The sequence continues at coordinate 15,209 of JBIIQP010000017.1, read as the reverse complement.
TGGCACTCAAAATGATTGTTGAAGGCAAGGAATTTGAATTTCTTATAAAAACAGCTCCTCCTCCTCCTCCTCCTCCGGCACCATCATTTCCTTTAAGCTGAAGTGGAAGCGCAGTAAGAGAATTTGAGGGATTTGAATTCCCACCATCGACTCCATTTGCTTCTATTGTTCCTGAGCCAGAAATCATGCCATAGACGGTCAGAAATACGACACCTCCACCAGAGCCACCAGAGCCACCTTGTTCCTGATCTTGGTCACCTGCACCGCCGCCACCGCCCATAAAAAGTCGGGTCGCATCATATGTCAAAGGATGCCCACCAAAACCACCATTTTCTTTTCTTGCATCAGAAGATGATGCGTTGGCGCACCATGCAGTGCTATTGGGACCAATTAAAGTTGCGTTTTGATTAGAATTTGAATTGGCATAGCCTCCTCTTCCGCCACCAGAACTTGAAGAGCCTGCAAAACCAGCTGACTCAAGGTTCCAAACTGAATTAGCTACCGTTGTAGAAGGCACTCCCTTACCAGTATAAGTACCACTTCCAATATTAGAACCGCCGCCGCCGCCGCAATTTTGATATCCGCCACCACCACCGCCGTTTGCAGCGGAACCTCTGCCATAAACTGAATACAATGCTGTATATTCTGCATCATATCCACCAATACTTTCACCTTTACGTCCACCTTCTCCTATCGATGAAGAACCAAGCTGAGTACTACCATTTCCTGTTCCGTTGGCATGTGCTGAACAAGTACCCGGCGAACTAGTACTAGATTGCGTTGTTGGCGATGTTGTGGAACCTCCTCTAAATCCCGCACCACTTGCCGAAATCTTTGAACTTGCGTTCAACGTTAAATTCCCCTTCACTTCAATTGCAACAATACCTCCCGTAGTACCATCCCAGCTAGGTGGTGTTATCGAAGCAGATGAATTTATAGTTAAATTATTGAATCGTGGAACGCGCACTACCTGCACACGGCCAGAACTTGTATAATTATTTTGTAGTGCGCAATTTAAGATGATGGTGTTCGAACCTGAAACATTTCTTACTTCAACCTGCTCAAATTTACCTGCATTGTTATAATTTTTTACCGCGCCCCAAGCGGCCATTTTTGTAATATCTTGCATCCAATTGGCATCATACAGCCACATACCTGGTTTCGTGTAATTTCCACCCCACCCTCCAGACGCAGTAGGGGTTGCAGGAGTAACATCAATATCCATCGTCACACCCTGCATTTGAATAACCAAAAGTAAATCACCTTGAGCTAACGCGGAAGAAAATGCACCACTTAACATGCTGTTACTATTTACAGTAATTGTTGATGCTCCTGCAGTTGCATTTGCGGTTAAGTATGTATAAGAATTGACAGTAGTATTCAGTGCTGTTGCCGTATAATTGCCATCCTTACCACGCTGGGCTGAAGAAAATATGGGAATTATAAATAGAAGCGGAAATATACATTTCGCTAGGTTCATATTCATAGTTAAGAGTTTCATAGTTCAAGACGAACAAAACTATAAAAAAGTTGGTTTCAATCTTCCAAAATTAATTTAGTAACAATTGTTGCAACCGCAGGACATATTTCAGCATTCTTCAAGGTCAAGTCCAGTATCTGATTCATGTTTTTTCGATTCGTATGTGGATACTCAGCACATGCTAACGGTCTGAATTCATAAATACCGCAAGTATTATCTTCATTTAAAAAAGAACACGGCGAACTTTTAAGCACATAATCACTGTCCTCATCCATTCTTAAATATTGATCAATGAACTTTGCTTCCTTCATTTTTAATTGTTTTGCGATTCTTTTTATGTCAACATCACGAAATATTGGTGAAGTTGTTTTGCAACAATTAGCGCAATCAAGACAACTGTTTTTTTGAAAAAAGGAGTCATGCTTCGAATGAAATAATTGGTCAATTTCTTTCGGTTTTTTCTTCTTCAATTTGGAAAAAGTTCGTTTAACAGAATCCTTCTCAGCTTTTACTTTTTCAATGATTGCTTTGTATTCCTGGTTCAAGTTTGTTGAATTAAAATTATGAAAAGTTATCTTCCTATATTTACTGCGAAAGTAGCTAAAACATGGAAAAATTCGATCTTATAGTAATTGGAGGCGGACCCGCAGGATATGCCGCAGCGATGCGCGCTATAGATTTTGGGAAAAAAGTTTGCCTCGTCGAAAAAGACAAAGTTGGCGGAGCAGGGGTTTACAATGGTGCCCTTTCATCAAAAACACTTTGGGAGGTTGCGAATAAAGTTTCAAGTATTAATGAAACAATTGTTTCTACTGGAAGAAGTGCTTATGAAATTCCATGGGATGATGTGAAGAAAATCCTTGCTGAAGCAATCTTTGAACGCAAGTTTCAATACTCTTGTCATATAAAGTTGTTACAAACTGAAAGCATGAACAAATTGCTACAATATGAACGTGGCTTCGGAAGATTGATCTCAAAGCATGAAATTACTATCGACCATGAAGGTGAGCAAAAAGTAATTTGGGGTGAAAATATTATTTTGTCTACTGGTAGCAAACCGCGAATTGTACCCAACATTAAAGTTGATGAGAAAATAATTTTAACCAGCGACGGAATTGATTCAATTGAAGATTACCCAAAAAGTCTTGTAATTGTTGGAGCGGGAGTAATCGGTTGTGAGTACGCCACTATTTTTTCAAATTTTGGTAAAACCAAAGTTTATATTATTGATAGACAAGAGCGGATATTACCCTTTGAAGATGAAGATGTTTCTAAGCTAGTGGCAGGAAATATGGTGTCAAAAGGTGTTACAATTCATTCCAATGCACAACTAGAGCGACTTGAAGAGAAAGATGGAGAAGTAGAATATGAATTGTCCTACCCAGATGGCAAACGTGAGGTTATACGCGTTGAAAAGGCCTTGCTTTCCATAGGAAGAATTCCGAATGTTGATAATTTAGGAATTGAGAATGCCGGTGTAGAGATGTCGAAAAGAGGCATACACATAGGCGATGATGATACTCAAACAAATATCCCCAATATTTATGCTGTGGGAGATGTATCCGGTAGAATTGCTTTGGTGAATATGGGGGAAATTGAGGCACGACATGCTGTTGAAAGAATGTTCGGTGAGAAGAAGGAACGATTATCATATGACAACATATGTACAATCATGTTTTTGAACCCCGAGGTAGCAGCAGTTGGTTTGAACGAGCAGCAATGCGTTGAGCAAAACATTCCTGTAAAAGTCGTTAAAGTTGATTTTTCTTTGATCACTCGAGCTATCGCCATGCGTAAAACACAAGGATTTTTCAAGATCATTGTCACGAATGACGATGACATGCACATACTAGGAATGCGCGCAGTTGGAGAGCACGCATCCACTGCGATAGAAGCTGTCGGCTTATTGATTAAGCTCAATATGCCGATTGAAGTCTTGTCTGAATTGATTCACCCGCATCCTTCAATCGTGGAAGGTATTCAGGAATGTGTGCGCATGTTATTGAACAAGTCGATTTTCAAATCTTCCGTTTTTAAAGATAAACTTGCTTGTTACTCTTTGGTTGATGGTGTACAGACGCCGTTAGAAAGACTCTAGATCCATTGTCTGTTAATCCAACATTTCTTTAATTAATCTCCCTTGAGAAAGTAGTTCTTTCAAGTAGAAAAAACCTAAAATGGGTAATAGCCCAAACGAAAGCTTGTTGAATTCCCAAGCCTCTACAAAATTCAAATGAATCATATGTTGGAAGGCACGGGTCATTCCGCAGCCCAAACATTCTATGTTCAAAAAAACTTTAGAAGGACAAATAGATCTCCCGCGATCAAAATAGTCTTCTGGTAATATCAAAAAAATAACGGGTAAGATAATTAACACTAAAAAGTATACTATCCTACCCGTTTTTGTCTTATTAATCAATTGCCCTTACTTGAGAACCACTAATAATGCATGAATTACACCTGGCAAACCACACAATAAAGTTAAAATCAAATTAAGTGTACATCGACTTGTCCAGCTACCTTCATAAAGATAGACTGCCAATGGCGGAATAAAGAAGCATAAAATAATAATCACTATTTTATCTACATCGTCCGTAGCTGATTTTGTATTTTGCCTGTAAGAAAAATCTTTTTGACTGATTGTCGTTTTAGAGAAACTGTAATCTTTTGATTTTTTCGAATACAAACTATTAGAAACAAGAGATGAATTTGGGCGCACGTTAACTCGCTCTTTTTTGGTTTCAGCAGCTGCGAAAACAACTTCATCTGAAGTTGTTGCTAAATCGTAATTGTTCTCTCTACGTGTAAAATCATTTTTGTTTATCAAGTCTTTCGATACATCGACCGATCTATTTGACGAGATTATGTTGTTATAAGTTACCTTCTCAGAAATTTCGGCAACGTCTTTCCCAGCATTTCTTTTCTTAATTAAACCACCGTCATAAAATACTCCGTTTAATGAAGAACAAGAATTTAGAATAGTCACTGCAATTGCAATATTGAATAAGAATAGTACTTTTTTCATTGTATACATTTTTTTAATTTCAATCTAAAATAGAAAAATAGATTCATCCTTTCGAATAAAAAGAAAAAATAATCTTTATATTCAAAAGGTCAATAGCTTTTTTCAGGTCGATAGTAGAATTTAATATAGATTACCTAAAATTTAAACTTTATTTTCTTTATGGTTTAACTATTTACCTTTTAATTCCATTGCTTTCAACGTATTGATCATCAATGAAGCAATTGTCATTGGTCCCACACCTCCCGGAACAGGAGTAATATACGAACATTTTGGTGCTACATTGTCAAAATCAACATCCCCTTTCAACCGCCAGCCCCTTGCACGCGACGAATCATCAACTCTTGTTGTACCAACATCAATAATCACTGCACCCTCTTTTACCATGTCAGCTGTCACAAAATCAGGCTGACCGATGGCTGCAATCAAGATGTCAGCAGTCTGACAAATCTCTTGTAAGTTTTGTGTTCTGCTGTGCGCAAGTGTTACCGTACAATTTCCCGGATTTGTGTTGCGACCAAGCATAATACTAAGAGGAGTTCCTACAATGTTACTTCGACCGATAATGACGCAGTTTTTCCCTTCCGTCTCAATATGATTGCGTTTCAAAAGCTCCAGAATCCCTGCTGGGGTTGCAGGCAAAAAACCCGGAAGATTCAATACCATATTTCCGAGATTCACGGGATGAAAACCATCCACATCTTTTTTAGGGTCAATGGCTTGCGTAATTTTCATCTCATCGATGTGCGCTGGCAAAGGCAATTGAACGATGAATCCGTCAATACTTTTATCCTCATTCAGTGCACGAACCTTAGCTAATAAAATATCTTCGGGAACAGAATCATCGTATCGGATCAGGGTACTTTCAAAACCAATTTGATCGCAAGCCTTCACTTTCGCACCTACATATGTGAGTGAACCACCATCATTTCCTACTAAAATTGCAGCTAAATGAGGGATTTTCTTTCCATTACGTTTCCGTTCCTGCACAGCCTCAGCCAATTCTTTTCTAATCTCCTCAGCGGTAATTCTTCCGTCTAGCAATTGCATTCTTTGAATTTTTGCCCAAAGATAGTGGGTCTACTTAATCTTGAAACGTTGGTTAAAAAGTTTTTAAAACTTAAATTCAATTTATCTTTATACCATGAAAACGAACTTTATCATTCTTGTTTGCTGTCTTTTTACTTTTCAAGCGGTATCAGTAAAGGCACAATTAATCGAAGGAACAGAATTAGGCGTCGATGGTTTTTTAAGTGGCTCAACGCTTGGCGGAGCTTTCGGCATGGGAACAAAATTCGGATTCAAAACATCTGAAAATTTCATTTTCGGACCTTCAATTCGTTTTAACAGAGGATGGGCATCCACCACCTTCAATACCGTTGGTTATAATTTCACCAATTGGGGAGCGGGACTTTTTGCTCATGGTCGTTATGGAAATGTTTTGTTTGGTGGTATGGAAGCTGAAGTCATGCAGAATAAGAACATTTTTGTAAATCCAGATGCAGTTTTCAAAAAATATGTTCCAACTGTTTTTATTTGCGGCGGATTCTCCAAAGAATTCAATCAGCTTGTTCGCATCAATGTCGGACTTTACTATGATCTCATCAACAGTCTGAACAGCCCCTACCGAAATGCCTATATTATTTCGATTAAAGATCCAAATACAGGAGCAATTGTAAGAAGGCTACCGATGATCTACCGCATCAGTTTTTTCTTTCCGCTTACCCATAAAGAAAAGGAAACACCTATTGACACTCCGGTTGAAACTATTGACGAATAAAAAAGGAGCTTTTCAGCTCCTTTCAATAATTAATTTCCTTGTGGAACTCCCATTTGAGGGGGTTGTGGTTTGACAAAAGATCCTTCTTTTGCAAAATCAACAAGTTCAATTAAGAAACAAAGAGATTCTCTACCCATTTGGTCGCCGTAAGCTAAATCCCAAGGTATATAAACGCGGTATTTACCACCTTTTTTCATTTTAGGAACAATGTAGGTCCAACCAGGCATTACACCACCATTTAATTTCAAAGCAACAGCATCCTTTGATCCACTTTGCTTTTTCATGGCATATGAACTTTGGATTGTATCACCAATTGCCGAAGTCAGAATGTATTCCACTTTCACGTCATCAGTAGCTGATGGACTACCTCCAGTACCTGCAAGTACCGTTTCCATGATAATGCCATTTTCGAAAATCTGAGCACCTTTAATTTTCTTAGCCTTAGCAAACATCTTCAGTCCGTTCTTTTCGTTCATTTCTTTCAAGAAATTTTGAACAAGCGCTTGTTTTTGTGCATCGGCAAGAATAGTGTCCTTCTTCAATAATCCATGTCGGAAGCCTACTGTTGCAATTTTCAAATCAACTTGATTCACACCATCCATTTTGATTAAATCTTGATAAAATGCATATCCCGTCAATTTACCAAGACATTCAGCGCCTTCTTTTGCATAGGTGGAGTCAAAATCCTGAAAGTTTGGTCCAAACAATTTCGTGAGCGTTGCTTCGCAATCAACAGGTTTGTTATTGTTCAGGTTCATACTAAATCCAACTGCCACATCTTCAAGATCCAAACGATCAATATTGGGGTCAGGAGTACCAACAATTGTGCGAGCATTCATTGCTCCTAATACATATGAAAGACTGTCTTTGTGAGATTTAAGTTCCACTTTGATCTCTTCCTTATCCTTATTTCCTCCGCAAGAAAACAATCCGATTACAGCAATCGAAATATAAAATATTTTTTTCATCAGTTAATTTCTAAAAGTTCAACGTCAAAAATCAACGCACTATAAGGCTTGATTGGTCCACCAGGATGAGGGTGCGCTCCATAAGCCAATTCTTGAGGAATATACAATCTGTATTTCGCTCCGGTTGACATCAATTGAAGCGCTTCAGTCCAACCTGGAATCACTTGATGAACACCAAAAGTAGCAGGCTGACCTCTGTGAACAGAGCTATCGAAAATAGTTCCGTCGATTAAGGTACCATGATAATGCACTGACACTGTATCTGTAGCAGCTGGCTTCGCTCCTTGACCTTCTTCTATAATCTCGTATTGTAATCCTGAAGTTGTAGTATGCACTCCTTCTTTGTTTTTATTTTCCGACAAAAAATGTTCCCCAGCTTCTTTGTTCAACGAAAATTTAGCCTCTCCTGCTTTTTTCAAATACTCTTCGATAATTGTATTCGCCATTTCAGGGGAATATTCAGTTGTTTTACCTGCAAATACATCAGTTATCGCCTGAGCCAACACATCTGGTGAAATGCCTTCCAAATCTTGCTGCATCAAGCTACCTGCAACACTCATTCCTACACAGTAACTTACTGCTTTTATTTCTTCTGTCATTGATTTTTTTTGTGCGAAAGTAATGATTTTGTGCGATTGAATTTTGCAAGAATTATTCACATACTAGAAAGACAGTCTTGGAGTAAACATGTTTTTCATAAATTCACACTAAATAATATCTGTTCATGATCAATTTTAAAGAAAACCTGATTTTAGAAAATGATCGCGTATTATTGCGCCCTCTCGAAGAATCTGATTTTCACGAATTATTGAAATTTTCCACCAATGAACCTGAACTTTGGACTTTTTCATTGATGCAAGCAACCAATACTAAAGAGCTGAGAAACTATATTGATACCGCTCTTCAAAACCGTCAATCAGCGTTAGAATACCCATTTATTGTTTACGATAAAACAACTGATACTTACGCTGGTACAACAAGGTTTTATAGTATTCAAGAAAAAGATAAATGTTTATCAATTGGTTATACGTGGTATGGGAAAGCATTTCAAGGGACTGGGCTTAACAAGGCTGTGAAATATTTACTACTTCAATTCACTTTTGAAACTATTGGTTTTGAACGCATTGAATTTCGAACGGATGCCGAAAACAAAAAAAGTATAGCCGCCTTAAAGTCAATTGGAGCAACGGAAGAAGGAAGGCTGAGAAGCAATGGTGTAAAACCAGATGGCTCTAGGCGTGATAGTGTTGTTTTAAGTATTCTTAGAACCGAGTGGAGTCAAATAAAAAGCAATCAATTGGCTGCTTATGAAAACAATTTCAATCAATAAATTGTTTGGAATTTGTATCGTATCAAGTAATTTTGAAAACGATTTTTGTTGATTATAAACTTTAACAATGCAAACTCTTCTAAAGGAGGCGATAGCTCACCGCGCTGTTAATCACCCATATGTCAAAGCACTTGTCAATGGTAGTTTTGAAAACATGGATGCCGTAATAAAAGATTTCGCCAACCAATATGGCTATTACAGCGATTGGTTCCCAAGGTATTTAACATGCGTAATTTCCAAACTGGAAAACCCTGAATTCAGAAATTACCTTTTGGAAAATCTTTCTGAAGAAAGCGGACATTTACATGAAGAAGAAATGGATGCTATCAGAGATTTAGGCATAAAAGATGAATGGGTGCAAGGAATACCTCACCCACAACTTTTCAAACGATTTCAGAAAGCAATGGGCGTTGCATCCAATAATGAACCTGAAATACAAGTAGAAATCTGGAGAGAATCATTCCTTTCATTGATTCAAAGTGGCACAGCCATTAATGCTGTTGGTGCGATTGGACTCGGTACCGAATCCATCGTAAAATTCATCTACAAAGATCTCATTCAAGCCATCGAGAAACATACAGATTTAACATTAGAGGATTATGTTTTTTTTCCACTTCACACAGAAGTTGATGATGAACATGGACTTATTCTTTTAAATATTGCCGAACAAATGGCATCGGAAAGTATTGAAGCAGAGTCAGAATTAAGAAAAGGAATGCTCAAAGCTTTAAATTTAAGGGCCGCCTTTTGGGATGACATGTATGAAAGAGCAAAAATCATAGACAAACAATCAGCACTTTTAAATTCATGAGTGAATTATTCAAAAAAACGATCAAAGGCAAACGACTTTCTGATGAGGAAATTGACTTTTTGAAAAAAGAATTGAGTGCAATTAAGTCAACTTTGCTCAATGATACCCTTTTCGAAGTCGCACTTTTTAGTTCAACTGCTGCCGCCTTGTTGCTTTATGGAAAACAAGATGAAGACAAAAAAAATGAATTATTGAACTTTATTCATTGGATGGATCAACCGACAATTGAAGAAACTTGGTCAAAGAATTTGGATGAAATCATAGGACGTTATTTTAATGAATTGCAGACACTTCGAATTGGTGAACTTATTGAAAAAATAAGCTTGCAAATAAGTCTGACTTCCGCTGAAAATGCTTCTGAATTAGTTTCTTCTCTTCAAGACAAAAAGCTGAGTGGTTTGTATGAAAACAAAGTGTATGAATTAGGTATTGATTTTACGGTTTCTCTATTACCATTTAATCTAGAAGTACTCGATCCAAGAATTGTAACTGTAAAACCTGGTAAAGCCAATGAAATGCACAAGCATGCGCATGAAACGGTTTTCATTTTCTTGAAAGGACAAGGAAAAGTTTTGGTTGACAATTTTGAAAACAATGTTGTTGCTGGTGATTTTGCATTTATACCTCGATGGTGTAATCACCAATCAATTAATACAGGTAACGAAGATCTAGTTTTCCTCGCTGTAGCAGATTTTGGTCTGACTGGAAAATCGTTTGTAGGAAACTATTTAAAAACAGCCAGATTGAAAGCGCAATAAACGATTCTCGTTTAAATAAGTAATATTTTAGATTATTACATTCATTTCATTAAATTCGTTACTTAAACGTTTTGTAAAATGAAATATCTTTTCACTCTGTCTTCGGCACTAATTCTCTTGATTGTAGCCTGTGGTAAAAGGAAATACGATAACAGTTCTGCTCCAAAATTGAATGCAATGGTCGAGAATTATTTTTCTGAATTCTCTAATATGACAGACCAAGCCATTACCGGAAGTATGGTTTTTTATAAAGTTGGAGAAGTGATTACAAATAATAGTGCAGATGGTAAGCCATTCCAAGAGAGTAAAGCAGATTGTAATGTCATAATTACCCTGGATACTACTGGCACGAACAAAACCATTACAATTGATTGGGGCACATCGAATTGCACATGTAATGATGGCAAAAGCCGCAGGGGAAAATTAGTCTCCACTTTCACGGGTTCTTACTTTGCACAAGGAACTGTTATAACCCATACTCCTGTTGATTACTATGTAAATGACAACAAAGTTGAGGGAACTAAAACTGTAACCAATATGGGCCTGAATTCAAGTGGGCAAATCTACTATAATGTTGATGTAGATGGTATTGTAACCATGTCTACAGGAGAAGTAATTAATTATACATCATCACGTGTTCGAACGTTTACGAATGGATACACTACACCAAGTATATTCTTAGATGACGAATATGCGATCACTTTAAATTCTAATGCAACAGTTTCAAATGGGGACAGTTATGAGGCTCACACAACCGAGGCGCTTAAAGTAAAAGTTGGCTGTGGCTATATTAAAAGCGGAGTACTTTCAATTACACCCAGCGGAAAACCTGAGAGGGTTATAGATTATGGTGATGGAACATGCGATGCTACCTTCACGATCACGATCAATGGAAACACCTATGTGATCAATTGATCAGTAAAAGAATTGAACATCAAAAGAGCTGGTATACCGGCTCTTTTCATTTATTCATGATCAAATCGAATTAATCTTTCTTTCTAAGATCAAGATTGTAAGTGAACCCAATCTGTAGTGTATGATTCCGTTCAACCTGAATCCCATCTTTCTTTACCACATATTGATTTAGATAACCCAACTGAAGATTGCAATTAGGATCAAACCTCCAACCCAAAGCAAAATACAAACGATTTTGATCCAATATATTCTTACCAATTCCCTTTCCAAACCCAAGAAATGGCTCGTCATATGCTGTAAAGAAAAGCGTATTATTAGCCAATTCCTTTCTGCTTAATGGAACTGTTACTAAAAAGCGATAACGTACCCGCTGTCTAAATACAAATCCATCCATAGCATTAACGCCATCCGAATCTTTTACCCAATTTTCAATAAACCGATTTTCTAATCTATATCGGTGCTGAAAATCAAACCGACCTGCTTTACTTTTTAGAATAAGCTGTTCCCAGATTCTATGTTCATTGGATGCATGAGAAATTGGCTGTTCACCATATTGGTAAGACTTTATCCAACCATACCCGGCTGTTAACTGAGCGCCATTTTTAGCGTAATATTCAATTCCTAATCGAAGTAATGATTGTTGCCAATCATTAAATACGTCCGTTCTGCGCCATTGGTATTCCGTATGAATACCCCAGCGTTCAGACACTCTATGATTCCCAAAATACATTACCCACGCATGGTTTTGAGTTGCAATATCTTTTTGAGAAAAACCAATGTTAAAGGATAACACACATGGTATCAATACCCATAAAAAAACTTTACTAAACACCTTTTCAATTTTCACACTGTTAAATCAATGAATAAAATCAGTAATGAATTTCCCAGCGCGTTCTTTGGGCAGTGTAAAAATCTTTCATTCTCTCTGAGTGATTTTTAAACTTAAAAACGCCAGAATTCAAGGCTAGATTCAATTCAAGTTCGGCATTGTTGTAATCTCCCTTCCACGCATACAATTCGGCTAAATTACAATGAATCATCGCTGTGATTTTATCATTTACACGTGCCTTTTCATCGTACAAATTACTTTCTTCTAAGATTCCTTTCCACTTTGCAATTGCCTGATCAAGTTTTGGAATAGCCGTAGCACGATTCTTATCTTTTGACACAAGCGCCAACGCCTGTGCTGTCGCTGTATAGGCCGCAGTGACATCGCTGTATTCGTATTGCTTGTATTTTTTCACTGTATAAATCTCCGTTTCTCGCGTCATTTTTACAAAACCGAATTGATCATTCAAGAGTTGATTCACATTGCTAAATGCATTTGCTCTGGCCTTTTGCTCAATATTTTTGAATAAACTTTGTTCGTTATCAATTTTCCAAACTAAATAGTCGTATTGACTTGAAAAAGATTTCAAATGTTCATTTTGTAATTCATCCATCAGTATTTGCTTGAGCAAAACAGTACCATCAGGGGTTGTTACTGTAATTCCCACCGGTAAAATATATTGGTAGGTATAATCGTATTTTGTACCTGCACCTGAACCAGATTTACGTTCAATGATTTTATTTGAACGCATTGGATACAAATCAATTAAAACAATCAAACCGCCTTCAGCCTGCTCAAATCCTTGCAAACTAACTGACTTTTGAAAATCAACATCCGCGATCTCAGTATGCAATTGCACATTGATCGTTGGATTGTAAATTGGTGAAGTTGGGTAAATGGGTGCTAAAGGCTGAGTCGCTGCCGTTCCAGCATTTAAAGCTTTTTCATAGGCCGCCATTTTAGTGAAATAATCTTTATCTAAAATAGCTTTTTTATCTTGCCAGATTCTATAATCACTCTGGTATTTCAGCAATTCATCTTTCTGACGAATTTCGAGCATTTTAAGACTGTCTTTGTTTGCCTCTTTGTATAAATGATTCACAAGAGTTTTGTATGTTTTTATTGACGAATCCAGTTTTTTAAGTGGCAACTGAATATAGGCAAAGCTCACTTTGTTGTCATCAACATTTTGAGCATACGTCAAAATTGATGTGAAAAGTAGAGCTAACGGAAGTAAGTAGATTTTTTTCATGACATGAAGTTTTTTTTTAGCCTATGGCAAACATCAGTCCAAAAATAACTATTTCAGGGCATTGACAATATCATTCCAAATATCATCGACATGCTCAAGTCCTGCAGAAAGCCGCACCAATCCATCTGAAATCCCAACCTCTTTGCGTTGTTCTGGCGTTAATTTTGAATGTGTGGTTGAAGCCGGATGGGTGGCAATACTTCGGGTATCACCCAAATTGGCTGTCAGGGAAAACATTTCCAACTGATCTAAAAATTTTCGTCCTGCTTCCAACCCTCCTTTCAATTCGAACGAAACAATTCCTCCACCTAAATCCATTTGTTTTTTGGCAATTTCAAATTGCGGATGACTTTCCAGGAATGGATACTTTACGGAAAAGACATTGGGATGCTGTTCCAATCGTTTTGCTATTTCATAGGCACTTGCTGAATGTCGCTCAATCCTAATAGAAAGTGTCTCAAGTGATTTTGATAATATCCACGCGTTAAATGGACTCAACGCCGGACCAGTGTGACGTGCAAATGCTTTGATTTTTTCTGTGATTGCATTGGATGATAAAATAACTCCACCAAGCGTTCTACCCTGCCCGTCAATGTATTTTGTTGCTGAATGGATCGCTACATCAGCCCCAAATTCGATTGGACGTTGAATAAATGGCGTCGCAAAACAATTGTCTACTGCAAAAATGACATTCTTCTTTTTACAGATTGCTGTAACTTTCTCCAAATCAATGATGTCTAATCCTGGATTACTTGGCGTTTCGAGGTACAAAATTTTTGTTTCTGGTCGAATAGCATTTTCGAATCCCTGGTAATCATCAAAATCAACATAGGTCGTTGTAATGCCCCATTTTGGTAGAATTTCAGTGAACAAACGATGTGTTGAACCAAATACCGATCTTGCGGAAACAATGTGATCCCCTGAACTTAAAAGCGCTCCAAAGAATGTAAAAACTGCAGCCATTCCAGACGCTGTTGCCCAACCAGATTCAGCACCTTCTAAAATAGCCATTTTATCAATGAATTCCTGCACATTTGGATTCGCATACCGAGAATAGATTTCGCCTTGCTTTTCTTCCGCAAACTGCGCACGCATGTCTTCTGCATCCTCAAAAACATAACTAGAAGTCATATACAAGGGAACAGAATGTTCTTGGTGATCAGTGCGTTTATTTTGTGTTCTAATAGCCAGGGTTTCTTTCTTCATTTCAATAGAATTATACGATTTTTACTTCGTAGGTAATTTTTATTTGGTCACTCAAACTTGCTGAAACGGAACAATATTTATTCTTCGCTAAATCAATTGCTCGTTCAACCTTGACAGGATCTACCTGGTCGTCAAATTCAAAAATCATGTGGATTGATTCAAACGGCGCTGGCGTGGCCTCTAATCTTTTGGCATGAATGCGAATTGCATAGTGTTTTAAATCGATGCGCTGTTTTTTCAAAATATTAATCACATCCACTGAAATACAGCCTGCCAGTGATCCCGCCAATAATTCCATCGGTCTAAAACCTGAATCTTTACCACCAATGGCCGGACTTGCATCCATTCTACATTTTTGTCCCGACTCATTGGTCAATTCCATGCCAAAAAGCGGCTCAATTCTTTCTAAAATTAAATCCATTAGTGAGGTATTTTTGATTCAACAACACCGTAAACAAATGTTCCCAATAAGGCTCCGGCCAATAAAAACAATCCTATTTGCCAATGCATTCCGACTAAAACATACACTGGTGCAGAGCACGCACCAGATATTGACCAACCAATTCCAAAGATGAGTCCACCTGCAATATTTGCTTTTAGGTGCGCTGGTTTAGGCTTGACTTCTATCTCATTGCCTGATGCTGATTTGATTCCAAATTTTTTAAGAATAAAAAGCGCCAATGCTGAAGTTCCAATTGCAGAAAACAACAAGCCAAACATGTGAAAGGACTCAAAATGAAACATTTCCTGAATTCTATACCATGAATATGCTTGGGAATAGATTAAGATACTTCCAAAGCAAAAACCGAGAACAAGTGTGATGATAAATTTCATTGTATTAATAAATTGATGGAACGA
>JBIIQP010000101.1:0-9284 GCA_044341975.1 Crocinitomicaceae bacterium | reverse complement strand
ACTAATTCTTCAAATGCTAAGGCGGTCGGACTATTTTCTTGGAAAACAGCTGGTCTGCCTGCGTCACCTGCTTCTCTCACACTTTGCACAAGTGGAATGTGTCCAAGGAAAGGGACACCCATTCCTTCCGCCAAGTTTTTAGCGCCATCTCTTCCGAAAATATAGTACTTGTTTTCAGGAAGTTCAGCAGGCGTAAACCAAGCCATATTTTCGACCAATCCAATCACTGGCACATTGATCGAATCCATTTTGAACATATTTACACCTCGACGCGCATCGGCCAAAGCGACTTCTTGCGGTGTTGAAACGATTACAACTCCATCCAACGGTACTGTTTGAACCAACGATAGATGAATATCACCTGTTCCAGGTGGAAGATCGATTAATAAAAAGTCCATCTCGCCCCAATAAGCATCGGTAAACATTTGTGTCAATGCTTTTGCAGCCATAGGCCCTCTCCAAACAACCGCATTGTCTTGATCAGTAAAAAACCCGATTGAAAGCATTTTTATGCCGTAACTCAGAACAGGATTGATCATTGGTTTTCCTTCCACATCAATCATTGTAGGTCGATCTTTCACCACATCAAACATAGTCGGCATGGATGGGCCATAAATATCAGCATCCACGATGCCTACTCGGTAACCAGCTTTCGCTAAGCCTCCTGCCAAATTTGCAGTTACAGTGGATTTACCCACTCCGCCTTTACCGGATGCAATTGCAACAATATGTTTTACCTCTGGAAGAATAGTTCTGCGCGCTGCCCGCGATTCTACTGGCATGCCTTTTACAGTGCAATCAATTTGAAGTGTAGAACCAAAGTTCCTTTTTAAATTGAATTCAATTGCTTCTTGCATCCTTTTCCGTGCGTGCATCGCAGGATTGGAAACATTAACAACAAGTTTTACTTTATCGCCATCAAATTCCAGTAATTCAACTAAATTCAATGAAACAATATCTTTTTTAAGATCCGGTTCGATAACAACCGAAAGTATTTCAAGAAGGTTTTCTCTGTTCAATTCCATACGCTGCAAAATTAATGAAAAAGCAGCGGTTAGAAAAGCAGAAAATTATTGAATTGGTTTAAATGACCGAATGGATTTTGCCATCAATTCGATGATCATTTTTTCGTAGCCTTCGTCACGACTTCTTAACTCATAGGTAATTCCATTTATTACCTTTTGAGCATAGACATGATAAGATTTATGCTTTACTCCAACGGTTGGAGACGCCTCTTTTGATCCTCGCACAATCAGAACGCTTTCGAAGACAATCAAATCTTTCTCGTCTACCAAATATTTAACCTTAAACACATCTTGTTCTTTCAACTCTTTCTTTTTGTATTCAACTAAATCAGTGTAATCTCCGTAGTCTTCAATGTGTAATTCAAAATTTGGTCCTACTAAAATATCCCAAATGAAATCGCCTTCATTGTGCAAAATCTCCGGTGTTGTAGATGCACCAATATTTGCCGTTTCATCCGGCAACATAATCATTGCAGGAATATCGGAACCTTTCAAACTCAACCCCTTGAATTCGTAATACTCTTCAGTAGAAATCGGCGTTTGAGATGCTTCATTATCATTCCCAGAACATGAAGGAAGGAAGAATAAAATAATAAATGGTAATAGGATAAAGACGTTGATTCGAATCTTGTAAAATGGCTTCTTCATCACTAATAATTTCATCTGTTGAACGCAAATATAAAAGATTTTGGAGTTTCAGTAAAACAAAATGATACATACTTTGTTCATACTTTTGGACTAGCACAGTTGTGTCTGTTAATTAAACCCAACTGAATTCGACACTGAACAATGGCAGAATATAAGATCAAAGATCTAGAGGCGCTAACGGGCATAAAGGCTCACACCATTCGTATTTGGGAGAAAAGGTACAATCTTATTTCTCCTGAACGAACTGATACCCTCATACGAACCTATACTGACGAAGATTTAACAAACCTTTTAAGTGTTGCGTTGCTCAACAAAAATGGAATTAAAATTTCCAAAATTGTCGATATGGGCAAAGAGCAAATTTCCAAAAAAGTTTGGGATCTTAAGTTTAGCAAAAACGAAAATAGCAGTCAAGAAAAGCTCATACTTGCATTAATTGAACTGGATGAAGACTTGTTCAGAAATACACTTCAAAGTCTTATTGACAGTGTTGGACTTGAAGAAACCTTCGCATCGCATTTGATTCCTTTTTTAGATAGAATTGGTATTATGTGGATTATAGGAACAATTCACCCAGCACAAGAGCACTTTATTTCAAATCTTATTCGGCAAAAAGTAATTTCTGAAATTGACAAGTTAAGTGTCCCAAATAATGACATTAAACCTGTGATGCTTTACCTTCCAGAACATGAATGGCATGAAATAAGCTTGCTTTATTATCAATACATCTTGCGAAGAAATGGGATCAATACAGTTTATCTAGGTCAAAGCTTGCCATACGATTCGTTACTTTTGACCATAGAGAAATTAGCTCCAAGAGCCTTGGTAACTTCCTGGCTTACTGCTGTGGATGAAAAATACATGATCAACTATTTCAAACAGTTGTCAAATGACATTTACGGCATTGAAATATACGCTGGAGGATACCAAGTGAATAAGTGTTTTGATTTAATTTCTGAATGGGCTCTAGAAATAAAGGAAGCCAAACATTTGGCTGAAATAATTGAGTCAATTAAGTAAGCATAACACCTTTCAATCCCAAGTGTGGAATGAGTTTCATTTTTGCTGATGAAACTGTTTCTGGGAGAAAGACATATTTTTTATCATACATTACGTCTTCAACCCAAAAGCTTATCCAGTATTCATTGGCAAGTCCAAATACCTCCTCCATTATAGGCTCTATTTTAGCCACCTCACCAGGTAAAAGCACTTCGAGACAATGTCTTAATGTAGAAGTTCTCACCCTTTCACCCGTGTTGACATTTTCACCATATCCTGTGCTGGTAACAATAATGCCTTCCATGATATCTTGACGCATATTTAAAAGATATACGTTATAGATCTTTTCATTTTCAACTGTTTCCTCTACAACAGCAAAACCAACATTTTCAACTGTTGGCCCAAGCAACCCTTCTTTCATGTGAAATTTATTTACCTGAAGCTATTTCTCGACCTATCCGAACATATTCAAAAAAATCGGTTGGATGCCCAACCTTAACCTGATTTTCCTTGACATACTTTTCGTCTTTTCTCCTTGCTTCCGGGATCACAAAATTATCTTTTCGTTGCATACCAAGTCTCACTATAACAATATTTTCTTTTGGTAGCGAAATAATATACTGGCCCTTAATTCCTCTGCAATAGGTAATCATTTCGTTTTTATCCGGATATGTCCAGACGTGTAAACCATATCTAAAATTGGGCACACCTTCCTCCGTGCTGAGTTGAGTAGGAACCGACATTTCGGTCATGTACCATTCCGGAATTACTTGTTTTCCATTCCACCGTCCTTTTTGATGAATTAGCAATCCAATTCTTGCAAAGTCAAGTGCAGTTGCGTAAAGGCAGCAAAATGATTTTTCATCTCCTTTCTCGGCATCCATACTCCAATAAGCGTCATGTCCAGTTCCAATTACTTTCCAGATTTTCTCCTGTGTATATTCTGAAACTGATTTACCTGTCGCTTTCTCAACAACATACCCCAAAAGCTGCGAATTTCCGCTTTGATAATTGAATTTTTTTCCTGGTGGTTCAACTGCATTTTGATTTGTCACAAGACCCCTTAAATTCCAACCATAATAGGATTCTGCGTTCTCTGATAATGGATTTGAGGCACTTTCTTCCCAATCAAGTCCTGAGGACATCATGAGTAAATGACGAATCGTTATTTTCTCTTTTCCTCCGGTTTTAAATGCTGGGATGTAATTTCGCACGGGTTCATCCAAACTTTTAATTTTCCCTTCTTCTAATGCGATTCCTATAAGCAATGCCACAACTGTTTTAGCGGCAGAAAATGAGTTCGAAACAGTTTCTTTCGTATGATCTCCATAATATGATTCGTACAAAACCGTATCTCCCCTCAAGACAAGAAAAGCTTTTGTTTCCAACTCCTTCATCAATTGACTATCCTTTCCTGAAAACTTGTAAGTATTATACTCTGAAGAATTAATTAATGTAGATTTCTGACTCGCTTTTGAGATAGTTGTTTTAGGAAAAATATCCAAATCATAAATGCCAGGGCCCGTTTTACCGGCAAGATAGGTATGTTGAACACCGTTGTATATATATAATTTCCCCGAAAGTAAAATCAATAGATTAACAATGATCAACAACGCAAAAATCGTCCAAAGAAAAAATTTCAGTGACTTAATGACAATTTTAAAAAGCCTTTTCATTTTACGAAATATATGTGAAGCTGAATTGCTCGGCGAATTTTTGTTTTAAAACTGCTATCACCTTTTCCATTGAAATTGGAATTCCCAGCTCCTGTTTCATGGAAGTTACTGCTTTATCGTCAATTCCACAAGGAATGATATGGGAAAAATAGTTTAAATCTGTATTTATGTTGAATCCAATACCATGCATTGTAACCCATCTTGAACTTTTCACGCCCATGGCACATATTTTTCTTGCCCTTGGTGTTTCTGCTTCAATCCAAACACCTGTCAACCCGTCAAAGCGACCACTTTTTATTCCAAATTCTTTTAGGGTACTAATAACTACCTCCTCAAGAAAACGCATGTATTTGTGGATGTCCGTAAAGAAATAATCAAGATCCAAAATCGGATAAACGACCAATTGGCCTGGACCATGATAGGTTATATCACCACCTCGATTGATCTTGTAATAAACAGCTTCTTTTTCAGAAAGTTGTTCAGCATTGAGTAAAAGATTCTCTTCTGAGCCACTTTTCCCAAGCGTATACACGTGCGGGTGCTCACAGAAAATAATGTAGTTTGAAGTCTCAATGGAAGTATTGCCGTTCCGTATGTCAATCTTTTGTTGAACAGTTTTTTGAAAAAGTTTTTCCTGCAGATCCCACGCCTCCTTGTAATCAATGAGTCCTAAGTCTATGCATTCAACTTCTGGCATAGTTAATTGAATTTAGCCAAAGAACCTTTCAAATAATCGATCACTTTGATATCCATAATGTCCGCCTTGTTCAATTCACACAGGTAGAAAGAAGCCCAATCAACGATATTGATTAGATAGATTGATCGTTCGATTTGAGATTTACCTATTGCATGAAGTTCTGTCACATGTTTTGTTTTTCCTGAAATAATTTCTTTGGATATATCATAACGCATTCTGTTGCGCGGAGAAATCTCTTCCGAATTAAAAAATACTACAGCAAAACGGTCATCTCCTCCGCCCCATCCAACAAGCTCATTGTGATTCATTTCTGGGATAATGTGCTGCCAACAAAGAAATTTTGAATTTTCATTGAATTGCTGTCTCGCACGAATAACAACCCCTTCATATTCAGGTGTCGCATAAAACACACCGACTTTACCGTACAAGAAAGATGCTAATTCTTCTCCTCTTTGCATGATCGCAGTCTTGTTGTCTTCGATCAACCTCGCTGAAGCAATCAATTCATCCATTCTTGCAGCAGGAATCATTCCATACTGAATGAAAATATTTAGCAATTGAACAATTGAATAGGCCATTGCCGCTCGTGGAGGAAATCCACCAGGTACCACAACAACATCAAATCCATTGCTCAAACAAAACGAATGCAACTCGCCTCCAGAACAAATTCCTGTTATGTATGCTCCTTTTGCATGACCTGCTTTCAAAGCAATCAATGTTTCCTCTGTATTCCCAGAATAAGATGAAGCAATGATCAGTGTATGGGCATCTACAAAATGTGGCAATTCATATTCCTGAACCAACGTTACTGGAACTTTAATATCACCTTGAATCCATAAAGAAACCAACTTCCCCCCAATGCCTGAACCGCCCATTCCGCAAATTACAACATTGCGTATTTCTCGATCGGGCTGTTTGTATTTCATAGATTTAGAAATTTCCACTCCCTCGTCAATATGTTGAGCGAAATCGTTTATCAAGGTTTTCATGTCAGCCATAACAGTTTCTGTATTTATGTAAATTAAGTCCTAAAATGATTAATCGAAAAATCGCTTAAAATGTTTCAAAAAAAGTATTTCTTTTCATCACATCCACAATGAAGTTTTAAATTTGGTAAAAAAAATTCATGAAGGCAAGAAAAGCATCGGAAACACTATCAATTACAACCAAGGTAGTGCTCCCAAATGACACGAATACATTAGGGAATTTATTTGGTGGGGAATTGCTTGCCTGGATGGACTTAATTGCGAGTGTTTCAGCACACAGGCATTGTAAAAGAGTTGTAGTTACAGCATCTGTCAACAATGTGTCCTTTCAAAAACCTATCGCTCACAGTTCAATTGTCACACTTGAGGCAAAAGTTTCCCGTGCATTTTCATCTTCAATGGAAGTCTTCGTGGATGTGTATGTTGAGGATCAGGTGACTGGAGTGAGGGAAAAATGCAATGAGGCCATCTATACTTTTGTTGCCGTAGATCAAAATGGTGGACCAATTCAAGTGCCCGAACTTATTCCGGAAACTGAAGAAGAAAAGGAACGTTTTGATGGAGCATTGCGAAGAAAACAATTAAGCCTTATTCTAGCCGGAAAAATGAAACCAAGCGATGCTACCGAACTTCGCAAATTATTCATGGGCGAATAAGCCCACCTTTTTTACAGCATCCTCAACAATTGCAGCAGAATTCTGCAAATTCATGCAATTAAAATGCCCTTTAGGGCATTCTCGAAAACCTATTTTTGAGCAAGGTCGACAGGATAAATTTTCAACTTGATGGATAGAGAATTTCTCTTTTTGCTGCGGGAAATAAGGATACATTCCCAATGATGGAACTGTATTTCCCCAAACACTCACTGTTGGCACATTGTAGCAACTGGCAATATGCATCAATCCAGTATCATTTGTAATTAGTACAGCACTTTGACGCACTATACTCGCCGAAGAAAGAAGGTTAAATTGTCCACAGGCAGATTTCAGTTGCTTATTTGGCATTGTATCCAACAACTCCTGCGCAAGCGGCATGTCAGTTGGTCCTCCGACTAACAATACGGGGAAATCGAGCTTTTCAATGATCTCTTTCAACTTACTAAATGGCAATCTTTTCGTAGCAAATTGAGCTCCAATTGCAATTGCAATAAAACCTTTCGGATGCATACCGAAATGTTCAGTGGTATCGACTTCACAATCTGTTGGAATACTAATTTCACAAGGTAATTGGTCATTTTTGACACCTAAAAATTCAACTGCTTTAAAATAGCGATCCACAATATGCAGGTGGGGCATTAATTTCAATTTAAATCGAACTAGCAGCCATTTGCGGATATTAAGTTTTGGAAAAGGTGATCTTTTAACACCTAGTTTTCGAGCAAGAATCAGTGAACGTAGATTGTTGTGTAAATCAATAATGCAATCATAACGCTCTAAACGTAATTCATTTGTAACTTCTTGGATGGATTTTTTAATCGTAAAAATCTTGTCGAGGTGTTCATTGGTTTTGAGTAGGTCCAAAAAGGATTCTTTCGTAAGATAGTGTATTTCACACTGAGGCAATTGCATTTTCAAAGTACGAATGACAGGAGTAGTCAGGACGATATCCCCAATTGAGCTAAATCTTACTATTAGAATCTTCACTCACTCTTTTTTTTGTTCTTAAAGTTCGTTTGCCAAACCTCAATGTATTCGTTTGCATTTCGAGGATTCAATTTGCGTAAAAGGACATCTGCGGCACTTGGCTCACTTTTAAATGCAAGTTGAATATGAGGATAAATTGCTCGATACGCTTTAATTCTCTTGTTTAAATCCTTCTCATCAAAAAAGAAAATATAGTCAAAATCTAGTTCAGGATTCACACGAAGATCTTGCTTATTATCAGTTCGTTCAACAAATGTGGCATGCCAACTTTTGGCATAAAATTTTGGCATCATTGACACGCGGTTGGCAGCAGAACCCTCAAGTAAAATTCTACCTTCCTTGTTGCTTTTATCATGCAAATAGTACATTGCCTCCACACGTGATTTTTTCGAATACATTGTCGATGCAAAAAACAAAAAAGGAATATTTAACATCCAGAAAGCAACCATGGATATCCGCCATAATCGCTGTTTACGGATTGAATCCTTTACCAGGTCGTACCCTAAAACACCAAGAATCAAGAACAACGGTAGAACAGATAAAATGAATCGCTCTTGTCTATTTGGGTAAATTGTATGGAAAAGTATAAAAGCAAACGTTGGGACGAACAACACAAGATATTTCTTAGCAGAACGGAAAAATCCGTAGCCCATTAAAAATCCGAGAGGAACGAAAAAACATCCCATTAAAACAATGAGGTACATGAAATAATTCTGATTGGGAAGATACGTTGTTCCTTCCTTCAAATTATAGGTAACATATCCCATTAATTCTGCAAAAGGATAACCCCATATAAGGTAATCTACAAGTCCCTGAGTGATTGAAAAAACGATGGCGTTACCAAGACAAAAAGCCAAAAACAACTTCCATTTCCTTTGAAAAAGCAATAATCCTCCCAGTGCTATTGAGAACACGCCTATCTGGTAACGAAAAGACACGGATAGTCCGATGACCATTCCTGCTAAAAAAAAGTTGCGCCAGGATTCATTCTTAACTAAAAGCCAGCAACCATAAACCAAAAGAGGTGCCGCTGCAACTTCTACGAGATTTCGAACAGAAACAAAAGGCATAATCCACAACAAAGCAAGAAGCCAACCAACGCGGATCGCCGATTTATTGTCGGCTAGCTTTTCCGTAATCTTCATCCCAAAATAAACCACCAACATGGAAGCTAAAGCATGTAAAAAGCGATTGAAAAACATGAGCACTTTTGGATCTGAAAATCCGATCAACTTCATGAAATAGAAATAGAAGAAATTGAGTCCTACATAGGTAAAGCTATGACCCTCAGGATGGCCGGCATTGGTCTCTGTCCAGGGCAACCAATGGTTGTAATCATACCCATCCACCCAAGAAGACGATGCTTCAACAATTAAAAAGTGATCATCGTGCATACCATAACCTTGAGAAAAAACAACAGCTATCAACCGTACGATTAATGCGGCAAATAATATCGTCTTCCAAGATTGGAATAATGACGGGTTAAAATACTTAGAACTTTGTATATTCATTGTATATTAAAGACATGTATGCATGACAGCGTTTTCGCTCTTTTTTAAGTTGCGTTGCATCAAAGGTATTGTCTGGAAAAGAATTAGCATCCATATTGA
>JBIIQP010000016.1:0-30814 GCA_044341975.1 Crocinitomicaceae bacterium | reverse complement strand
TCCAACTACTTCTGCGGATCCCAAAATGTATTGTTCATATTTCTCACTGTCATATTCTCTTTTTTCCAAGTCCATTTCCATGCTATTCAAAAATGTCTCGATTAAATCCAGCGGAATGTTGTATTCTCTCACAGCCCATTGAAAACTATTAAGAATTGGGTTTAATGAAATACCCTGCTCAATAGCGGTATATGTTTGAATTTTGAAATCTGCCAAAAGATCTTCTTTGTTAAAACCATGAAAAGAGTCAACAATTTCATCTGCAAAACGCACGAAACCATAAACGGCATAAATTGGCTTATGCAAGCTTCGGTGAAGAAAAGAAATCCCTAATGAGAAAGAAGTACTGTACCTTTTTGTGGTCAGTTGGCTCATTTCATGAGATACATTGTCAAAGTGTTGTTTCATATTATAGTACTTAGTGGTTTTTAATATGCTTAGTTATAGGATGGTCCTTTATTACTTCTCGTGCAACTACTTCGCCAGAGATGATGGATGGTGGAACACCTGGGCCAGGTACTGTTAACTGACCAGTGTAATACATGTTGTTTAGCTTTCGATTTTTCAAGGTCGGCTTCAGAATGGCAGTTTGCTTTAGTGTATTCGCAAGTCCATAAGCATTGCCTTTGAAAGCATTGTAATCATTTTTGAAATCCGAAATACAGAAGCTTTTCTTGTAACAAATAAATTCACGAATATTTTCTCCCGTTTTTGCTTCCAAACGATTCATCATTAAATCAAAATAACGCTCTCTTGTAGCTTCATCGTCCTTTAAATCAGGAGCAATAGGAATTAACATAAAAAGGTTTTCTTTGCCTTCTGGAGCCACGGATGGATCTGTAATAGATGGTGCACTCACATAAAAAAGTGGTGCAGTTGGCCATTTTGGATCTTTGTAAATTTCTTTTGCATGTAATTCAAATGCCTCATCAAAAAACAAGTTGTGATGCTTTAAATTGTTTACCCTTTTGTCAACACCAACATAAAAAAGTAGACAAGATGGGGCCATTGTTCTTTTATCCCAATAAGAGGATTTATAATTGGCCTTTCCATTCATGATGGACGAATCTGTATGCTGATAGTCCGCTCCTGAAATTAATATATCAGTTTGAATTTTCCCATTTTGAGTGATGACATGAGTAACGTTCTTCCCTTCGTATTCTATGCCTTGAACATCATGGTCGGTCAATATCTTCACTCCATTTTCAAGTGCAATTTTTTCAAATGCCTCAATTATATTAAACATTCCTCCCATTGGATACCACGTGCCCAGAGAAATGTCAGCATAATTCATCAAAGAATAGAGCGCAGGAGTTTCTTCGGGCATTGCGCCTAGAAACAAAACAGGAAATTCTAAGAGAGAAAGTATTTTCTCCTCTTTAAAGTAACTGCGAATGTATTTTGAAAATGAAGAAAGTAAATGCAGTTTAAAAAGACCTTTCAATATTCGCATGTCTGCGAATTCCATGATTTTCAAACTTGGCTTAAAAACGAGGTCTTGCATTCCAACCTCATATTTATATTTTGCTTCATCCAGAAATTGCTTCAACTTAACGGAGCTGCCTTTTTCAAGGGATTCAAAAAGTTCAAAAAAATCTTTTTCGGAAGCAGGAATGTTTGTTGAGGTCTCGTCTTTCCAAAAGACTTTATAGGAGGGGTCCAATCGTTTTAACTCATAGAAGTCAGACGCAGTATAACCGAATTTATTGTAAAACTGCTCAAAAACATCTGGCATCCAATACCAACTCGGGCCCATGTCAAACACAAAACCTTCGTGCTTGAATTGACGCGCTCTCCCACCGATTGTAGCGTTTTTCTCCAGAATTGTAACATCGTAACCATCTTTGGCTAGGAATGACGCTGCAGACAAACTGGATATACCAGCTCCGATGATGGTGACTTTTTTGTGCATTAGTTCAGTGAATAGTTGTATTCTGGAAGCAAGTCCATTAATTTTTTTCGCGCAATGAAAATACGACTTTTTACCGTACCAATGGGAATTCCCAAATGATCTGCGATTTCTTTGTACTTGTAACCTTTGAAATGCATTTCAAATGGCTCACGGTATTCTCCATCCAAATTGTTAATGTGCGTGCTAATTTCTTTAACTGAAATAGATTGCAAAGGCGAATTCAGTGAATCCCCTGAACTATTTAATAAATAAAGATCTTGTGAGTGATCGAAGATTGTCCCCGACTTTACCTTTCTGCGGTATTGATTGATGAAAATATTTCGCATGATTGTAAATACCCACGCTTTGAAATTTGTTTGAGGAGCATAATAACTTCTGTAAGTTATTGCTTTTAACATTGTTTCTTGTGTTAGGTCTTTTGCGTCTTCATTGTTTCGCGTAAAACTCATAGCAAATGAATGCAAGTTGTTTTCTATACCTATTAGTGCTTCGTTGAATTCAATTGTTGACATTTTGTTTTGTTTAACAATTACATCAACAAACTTAAACAAAAATGTTTAACAAAAAAATAAAAAGATTAAACAAAATCAATTTTAACATCATTTAAGTTGCCAAGACCAATGAAATAAACCCTTCGCAGTTTATTCGCTAATAACTTTAATGCCGATAAGAGCTTCTTTAGCTAATTGTTTAACATCTTCTACTAACTCACCAGTAACAGTAACGTGGCCCATCTTGCGATAGGGTTTCGTATGTGTTTTACCGTACAAATGAGGGTGAACACCGGGCAATTTCAAATAATTTTCAAGCCCTTCGTAGACAGCTTTCCCTTCGAAACCTTTTTCACCTAAAAGATTAATCATTGCACCTGCTTGAATAATTCTGGTTGATCCAAGTGGAAGATTTAAGATAGAGCGTAAGTGTTGTTCAAATTGAGAAGTGACATTGCATTCGATGGTATGATGTCCACTATTATGAGGTCTTGGTGCAATCTCATTGACAAGCAATTCTCCATCTTTTGTTAAGAACATTTCAACTGCAAGAATTCCAATCATGTCAAGTTTTTCAATAACCGATTTCGCCAGATCTTGCGCATTTTGTTCAACTTGATTGCTTATATCGGCAGGAGAAAAAAGCAGTTCCACTAAATTAGCTTCAGGATTGAATTCACATTCGACTGCAGGAAAAGTAGTCATTTGTCCTGCTTCATTTCTTGCCACAATAACCGAAATCTCTTTTTCAAAATCGATTAATTGCTCCAAAACAGACGGTGCTTGGAATCCTTTTTCAAATTCATTTTTTGATTTAATGACTTGAACACCTTTTCCATCGTATCCGCCCGTTCTCATTTTTTGCACAAATGGCAGGAAGTCTATGTTCTTGTTTAATTCGTCATTGGATTGAATCAATTTGAATGGAGCCGTTGGAATGTTATGATTTGAATAAAATTCTTTTTGAATGCCCTTGTCTTTAATAATTCTAAGAACGTTAGGTTGTGGAAACACTTTTTTGCCCATTTTTTCTAACACTTCAAGCGCTTCAATATTGATATTTTCAATTTCAACTGTTAAAACATCTTTGTCTTCACCAAACTTCAAAACCGTTTCATAATCATTGAGCGATCCTTCCGTGAAAGAATGGGCAATAAACTTGCAGGGTGCTTGTGGATCGGGATCTAAAACATGGACTTCAACGTTGAAATCAATAGCAGATTGAATAAACATTCTCCCTAATTGTCCGCCTCCGATCATGCCAACGCGGGAACCTCTTCCATATGTAACACTCTTTGTCATACTGCAAAGATAGACTTCAATTGGAAGACGTTGATAAGTTTGCTTCGAAATATTTCATTTCCTTCGGGAGAAAATAGCTAAATTTGCAAACCAATTTTACCTAAGAAAGTGATCCAATTAAACGACCGGTATTTTGAGGTGTTTATCAAGGAAGCGGAACTCCAGGAGGAAGTTAGCTCACTTGCAAACAAAATTAACAGCGACTATCATGGAAAAGACGTGCTGTTTCTTGCTGTGCTCAATGGGTCATTTATGTTTGCATCTGACTTAGTAAAGCAGATCAATGGCAATTGCGAAATCTCGTTTGTAAAAGTAAGTTCATACAGTGGAACTATTTCGAGTGGCCGCGTCGACGAATTAATTGGTTTAACAAGTTCTGTTGAAAATCGCCATGTAATTGTTCTTGAAGACATTGTAGATTCAGGGTTGACAATCGATAAGATCGTTTCATTGCTGAAGGCGGACAATCCACTTTCTGTAAAAGTTTGTACATTGTTGTTTAAACCGGAAGCTTTCAAAGGCAAACAACATCCTGAATATATTGGATTCTCCATACCAAATTCGTTTGTTGTTGGTTATGGTTTGGATTACGATGAAAAAGGAAGAAATTTAAAAGAAATTTATCAATTAAAGGAGGTTTGACCTCACTGAGCATTATGTTGAATATTGTACTATTTGGACCTCCAGGAGCGGGGAAAGGAACACAGTCTGAAAGACTGATCGAAAAGTATGGGTTGATCCATTTGTCTACAGGTGATATTTTCAGAGCAAATATCAAAGGAGAAACAGCTTTGGGCACACTCGCAAAGAGTTTTATAGATAAAGGGCAGTTAGTTCCGGATGAGGTAACTATAAATATGTTGCGATCTGAGGTTGTTAAGCATACAGATCCAAAGGGATTTATTTTTGATGGATTTCCACGTACAAATGCGCAAGCGCAGGCTTTGGATGTGTTTTTAAAAGAAATTGGCACTTCTATCACTGTTATGCTTGCCCTAGAGGTGGAAGAAAATGAATTGAAAGAGCGTTTGAAAAAACGAGCAGAAGTAAGTGGTCGTGCAGATGATGCAAATCCTGAGGTAATTGCAAATAGAATCAAAGTATATAATTCTGAAACTGCACCAGTTAAAGATTTTTACCAGCATCAAAACAAATTTGTAGCAATCAATGGAATTGGATCGATTGACGAGATTACCAATCGTTTGTTTGAAGCAATTGATTTGATTTA
Organism: Crocinitomicaceae bacterium; assembly: GCA_044341975.1. Taxonomy (GTDB): domain Bacteria; phylum Bacteroidota; class Bacteroidia; order Flavobacteriales_D; family Crocinitomicaceae; genus M0103. Next base: position 25,881 of record JBIIQP010000016.1, on the reverse strand, counting down.
AAAGTATAAAATGAGATGAAAATGCCGGGCGGATTGTCCGGCGTTTTCTATTTATTGCACTTAATATCCTACCTTTGCTTTCGCATGGCATCAGATAATTTCGTTGATTACGTAAAAATTCATTGTTCTTCTGGTAATGGTGGAGGAGGTTCTACACATTTTAGAAGAGAGAAGTATATTCCTAAAGGCGGTCCGGATGGTGGCGATGGTGGACGTGGTGGGCACATAATTGTGAGAGGTAATTCGCAATTATGGACCTTGTTGCATTTGAAATTTAAAAAACACATCAAAGCTGGACATGGAGCGCATGGTGCCGGAAATTTAAAGACAGGAAGTCAAGGAAGTGACGAGTACATTGAAGTGCCTTTGGGAACTCTTGCAAGGGATGAAGAAACAGGGGAGGTACTATTCGAAATAACTGAGAATGGGGAGGAACAAATCATCCAACCAGGTGGTAGAGGTGGTCTAGGAAATAATCATTTTAAGTCACCGACGAATCAAACTCCACGTCATGCGCAACCAGGTGAAGAAGGAAGAGAAGGTTGGAAAATACTCGAACTTAAGGTCCTTGCAGATGTAGGGTTGGTTGGATTTCCCAATGCAGGTAAAAGTACATTGTTGTCTGTTCTTTCCGCTGCGAAACCAGAAATTGGAAATTATCCATTTACAACACTTCGTCCAAATCTAGGTATTGTAGCGTACCGCGATCATCGTTCTTTCATAATGGCGGATATTCCTGGAATTATAGAAGGAGCTCATTTAGGGAAAGGTTTAGGCCTTAGATTTTTAAGACACATTGAACGAAATTCACTATTGTTATTCATGGTGCCGGCAGATAGTGAAGATATTCATAAGGAATACAAGGTGTTGCTAAATGAATTGAAGCAATACAATCCTGAATTACTTCATAAAGAGCGTATTTTAGCCATTACAAAAAGCGATATGCTCGATGCAGAATTGATGAAAGAAATGGAAAAAGATTTGCCAAAGATTCCTCACATTTTTATTTCATCTGTAGCGGAGCAAGGCCTTGATCGACTTAAAGATATGATTTGGCAAAAATTGAATCATGATTGAATGGTTGGAGTCGATCGATCGTGAGATCGTTTTGGCGGTCAACGGAATGCATTCACCATTTTTGGACCAATTGATGTGGCTGATTTCTGGTCGACTTACTTGGATTCCACTTTATCTTTATTTGTTTTTCATTGTATTGAAAAAGATAGGATCAAAAAAGGCCGTAATCTTTTTGCTCTTTGTTCTTCTTTCTGTCGCATTTTCTGATTTAATTTCGGTTCATCTTTTTAAGAATATATTCCTGCGCTATCGTCCTTCACATAACTTGCTTATTATGGACCAATTGCATTTTTATCAAGAAGCGCCTGGAAAGTTCTACATGGGAGGCGAATATGGATTTATTTCTTCTCATGCAGCGAATATCTTTGCAATAATAACATCTGTTTCATTGCTATTTGGTGAGAAAAAAAAGAAATTGAAATTTATACTAATTGCAATTGGGCTGATTATTTGTTTGAGTCGAATTTATTTGGGAGTACATTATTTTTCAGATGTTTTGGTGGGTGCTCTTGTTGGAAGTCTTGTTGCATTTCTTTTGTTTCAAGCAGGATTTAAGAAAATCATCAGTTTTAACTCTCAAGAATGAAATGGTTTTTGATTTTTCTAGGAGGTGGATTAGGTAGCTTATGCCGCTACGCAGTTGGTGTTGTTAGTATGCGACTTTGGAATACTTCTTTTCCAATAGGGACATTAATTACGAATACCACTGCGTGTTTAATATTAGGTGTATTCATTTATAGCATCTTGCCGAAATACCAGGAGTATAGTTGGCTGTATCCACTTGTAATTGTTGGGTTTTGTGGGGGATTTAGTACGTTCAGTACCTTCGGAAATGAAACATTGTCATTATTTAATTCAGGGAATTACTTTTTTGCTTTTGCCAATATACTAATCTCCTTATTTTTTGGTTTAAGTGTGCTATTTTTCGCACAAAAGGTCCTTGGAACTTAAGCAACAGGAATTTGATTGTGAATCTTTTCTAGTAAATCAGTCCGTTTTTGAAGGATTTTAGTCAAATCCATTTTTGAAAGAATTCCCTTTTCTTTGTAACGAATGTAGTTTCTAAACCACATGTATGCAGCTAATCCAAAAAGTCCAATAAGTAAATAATAGATGAATCCTAGCCAGTAACTAGGGTAAACAAAGGCATGGAATAGAAAAATAAAAGGTATGTTGATTAATCCAATTGAAATCATTCCAAGTAGTAGTTTGACTGAACCCCAGAAAACCCTTCGCTTAAATGATTTCTCTACGAATCCTTTTACCAGAAAGTAGGGTGGCCCGCAATGAATTAAGCCAAAAAGTGCAAAAGGAAACAATATAATTAACAAACTCAACTCTTTGAGTCTATTTAATTTCCTGTTGGCACTTAATTCATAGACATGATTTTCGTTTATTCGCATTCTTTTCTGAAGAGAAAAGTACCCCTCAATTTCCTTTTGCAAGGGTTCTAGCAATTCCAATTGTTGATTGGTCAACTCATTTAGCCACAAGGCCAAATTTTTCGAATAGTGCCAACGTTTTATCAACGGAATAGAAAGATTGCTGTTTATCGCATTCATTCCTTTGCGTGTCAAGCGCATGATGTTTTCGTGAAAGCTACTAAGTTCTTTTTTCTCTATATGTGTGATTTGTGCTTTCATCAAATCTTCAATCATTTTTGTCAAATCATTGATGGTCTTGATGGGATTTGTTTCGTATGCTTCGCGGTAATCATTCAAGCAAATTTTATCGGAAGTTGAAACCAGCACATCACTGCGCATCTCATTTGGATCCGAATAATTACATCCAACTGCAGCAATGTATACCTTCTTTTTCCAGTTGAATTTTTCCAATGCATAAAATCCAATTCGAACAGCCCCTTTTTTAATAGGTTTTAGTCGGCGAATAAACGTGTCGTCTGTGAATCCTTCTCCAAAAATGAGTAGGTTTCGACCATATTTCAGCACATTAGTGCATTTGTCAAACGTTTTTTTGTTTTCATCTTTAGTGTCAACTCCGTCATGTTGACGGTAAATAGGCAACATATGGGCAGCCCATAAGATGGGTTGTGTCACTTTATTAAAAACATCGGATCTCGTTAGAAAGAAAACTATTGGCAGACGTAACGTTGCAACGACCAATGGGTCCATAAAAGAAGCAGCATGATTGCTGACATAAATTGTTCTTCCAAAGGGATTTTTAGGTGAATTAACGGTTTTTATCCTAGGATAAAAAATGCGAAGGGAATAGCGTAATGCAAAAAATAAGATAAGGTAAAATAACCGCATTCTTTGAAATTATTGCTTATTCTCTTGAGCTTTCTCCTCCTTTTTTTTGCCGTCTTTCAGCTCATCTTCCATGTTTCGGTTTTTACCTAAATAGAAGCCCAACTGAATTTCATGTGTACCATTGCTTGCAACTCTCAACTTGCCAGTACTTTGTTCGTAAGCATAACAGATATACAAATTCTTCAGAAGGTTACTTCCAACTTGGAAAATCAAACTATTGCCGCTGCGGTATTGAATGCTAGCCCAACTTCTATTTTTCGTAATTATTCGCGCTCCGAAATCCAAAGATAATGGACTGTTAGAAACTGATTTCACAATTAATGATGGCTCTAAATTCAATGTTTTTGTCAATGCGAATTTATATTTCATCATCGTGAAATAATGACGATTGAAATTACTTCCTGTCATTATACTATTTAAAACAACAGAATTCTTTAAAATCTGAGAACTACTGAATCCAAAATAGAATTTTTCGCCATAAACCACGAATCCAGCTTGAGCATCGCCTAAATTTTGCTGAGATGAATTTCCTAAAAACTGATTGTAAGTATTATCATCCGTCTGATACAAATGAACTTTGTTTTGATCCAAACTAAAATTGCTCATTCCTAATCCAATACCCACTCCAAAATTTAATTTTTTGGATAAAGGCAAGTGATAAGCATAGCTTCCTTGAAAAGAAGTTTTTGAAAAAGGGCCGATATTATCATTCCAAATCTTTCCGCCTACAACGTGTTTTTTCTTGGCTATTGTAACTTTTGGGCCTTCGAATAATTTTTCATCCTTTACATTGAACTCGCCAAGAACATTTTTCTCTCCTTTTTTGAAAGCAAATTGACTATTTCCTGAAGCTAAAAATGTACGCGGACCACCATCGTATCCCAACCATTGACTCCTACTAGATAATTCAAATTGCATCACATCCGTCATCCCACCCGCAGCTGGATTTAACAAATAAGGATTGAATGCTGAGTTTGCAAACTGATAGTCTTGTTGAGCGTTAATGTTTATCACAGTTGATACTACCGTGAATACAAGTGCTGATTTTAAGATCATATTTTTCATGTTTCCGGAATTATCTGATTATACTGATTGGACCATTGTAGACTGTCGCTTTATCATCGTTGAGCTCAATCTTATAAAAATAGGTTCCCATCGGCAGTTCTTCACCTTTGAAGGTACCATTCCATGGATCTTCATATCCTACAGATTCATAGACAACTGAACCCCATCGATTAAATACGGTAACACGGCATTCTGGGTACAGTTGATCAAGATAATCGATGACAAAAATATCATTCTTACCGTCGAGGTTTGGTGTTATAACCGTTGGGAATTCAGGAGTGAAACCATCACACAAAGACGACACAATAATGATTGTATCTGTTGTTGGCAAACAATTATCCGTATTCATTTGGTATACAATCATATTAAGACCTAATCCAATATCATCAATTAAGGTGTTATTCGAAAATGGATCGCTTAAATTACCAGATCCTGAAACAAATATCCACAAGACAGATTGTTCCATGATAGGCGAAGTAGCAGTTAATTGTACACTTCCGTTTTCAATACAAACAGCAGTATCCGGTTGGTCAATTTGGGCAACAGGTGCCACAAACACATCCATGGTATCCGAAGTAGACGGACATGAGCCATTCGTTATAGTCCAAACAAATTGATTCCATCCATTGGTTAAATTCGCAGCAGTAGAAGTAGCAAGGTTCGTATTCGTAATTGTTGCACCTTGATCGGTGGTCCATGTGCCTGTTCCGTACAGCGGAACATTCGCAGAAAGGTTAAAGTAATTTACATTGCACAAATAGACAGTATCAAGTGTACTAGCCGCTAATGGAGCTTCATATACGTAAATCGCAACAGTGTCGCTGTAGCTACCACATGATGCGGAAGAGATTGTCCATAACAGTTCGTTTGTGCCGTAATTTAAGTTGTTTACACCCGTAAGGTTCGCTGACGGATTGTTAAAGGTGCCCTGTCCCGAAAGCAAGGTCCATTGACCAGTTCCACTGGATACAGGCAAAGCTTCTACCACTGCGCTAGTTACTTGACACAAGGAGACAGAATCGACAAGTATATCTGCCACGGAAGGGAAATCAAGTACTTGAATGGTGAAAGAACAAGATGCCGTATTTGAAGAAGAATCCTCTACAATGTAGCTTAACGTGGTGGTTCCAATCGGGAATTCATCACCTGAAATTAATCCTGATGCATCCGTTTGAGTAATAAAAGCAAAGCAATTATCACTGAACAATGGATCTGTGAAGTTAACTACAGGATCACAACCAGTTATGTCATTTGGACACGTGATTGTCGGTGGTACATTTTCATTGATGTCCAAAATAAAAGAACATTGTCCAATGTTTCCGCCAATATCAATAACATCCAATTGAATAACGTGTGAACCAGTTTGCAAGGTCGTTCCAACTGCAGGAGTTTGAACGATAGTATAATTTGAGCAGTTGTCAACTACTAATGCCGTAGTGGTATAATTTCCTAAAGTATGCGTACAATTAGCTCCATTATTCACTGGTGCAGGGTTTGGACAGTTGATTACCGGTGCCTCAGTATCAATTGGAGTTATAAGGGATGAGCAACTTGCTGAATTTCCGCTTTGGTCATAAACAGTAACTAATACAGAAGTTAAACCAGATACGGGAGTGCCGACGGATGGATTCTGATAAACACTAATGCCAGTAAGGCAATTATCGTTGTATATAACTTGACTTGATAAATCAGGGATTAAGTAATCACAGCCACTTGTTGTTATTGCGTTAACAGTTGAAGGGCAATTTATAGTTGGTGAAATGGTGTCAATAATCAATGCGAAAAAACTACATGATGCGCTGTTTCCAGCTTGGTCGACTGCATTAATAGTAATTTGTGTATTAGAATTGATTAATGTTTCAGCTGGGGGATTTTGAGTAATCGTTAATTGGAATAAACTATTGCAATTGTCCACAATTGAACCCATCGTGGTATAGTCTGTCAGTACAGCCTGACAATTAATATCTATTGGTAAGCTAATATTTGATGAGCAATTGACTTGCGGGTCTGTTTGATCTTCAACGGTTAAATTATAAGTACAAGTATTTGAATTTCCTGCAAAGTCCTCAATGGTTAATTGAATAGCGTGAATTCCTGATGTTAAAATTGTTCCTGCAACCGGTAATTGAGAATAAATCAACGAACCTTGAGGTGTGCAATTATCCGCGTAAACAGCTTCACTTGAAACGTCTACGAGAAGGTAAGAACATCCTGCATCTAAAGCAACTGTATCATCAGAAGGGCATGTAATTACTGGGTTCGTTGCATCGATAACATTAACATTGAATGAGCATGAACCTTGATTTCCAGATTCATCTGTGCCAATTATTGTAATAACAGCTGTACCGTTCAACGTTGTACCTGCAATTGGTGATTGAGTATAAGTGACGGGATTTGAATAAAAACAGTTTTCTACACTCGATACAGCCGTTGTGTAATCGGATATTGTGGCAAAACAACTGGTGTTTAATGTCAATGTTTGATCACCAGGGCAACTAAGTACAGGGTCAATATCGTCTATAACAGTTTGCATAAAACTGCAAGTTCTAGAATTCCCTGATGGATCAGTTGTTGTAATTGTAACCAAGGTGTTAGAAGAAATCATTGTTCCTCCAATTGGTGTTTGTGAAAAGTTCATCGATGCGGATGAAGACGTACAGTTGTCAGTCCAACCAACTGAAGTTGAATAATCTGTCAAGGAAACATCACATGATCCACTTAAAGATAACTGACTTGGAACAGGACAAATAACGTTTGGTTTGATAGTGTCAACGAAAATGGCTTGAAATTGACAAGTTTGCGGTGTTGCTGGAATTCCGCCGTTTACAGTAATCGTAATGTTCTGCGAACTCGTTACTGTGGTTCCAGCAATTGGAGATTGTGTTAGAATAAGGCTCAAGCTAGATACACAATTATCAGATGCTACAGCTGCATTTGTGTAATCTGGTAACATAAACTCACATGCAACATCTGCATAAATAGTTGTGTCGTTTGGACAAGTAATCGTTGCCACAATCGTGTCAACTGAAGTTACATTAAATGAGCATTGATCGCTGTTTCCAAAATCGTCCGTCGCTGTCATTGTAACATTAGTAATTGTTCCTTGGCCAGGAATAGTGGTTCCTGCTGGTGGCGATTGAGTAACTAGTAATGAAGATGAGCAATTATCAGACCCAACAACTAAAGAGGAATATTCCTCCAATAAAGCATTGCAATTATTATCAACATAAATGTTTGTATCCCCTGGACAAGCCGTTATTTGCGGATTAGTATCATCAATAATGTTTAAAGTGAATGAACAACTTTCAGAATTTCCGGATTCATCTGTCGCAGTGAGTGTAATGCTTACATTGCCTCCTGGAGCAACACCTAGGTTTGTTCCGAATGGAATATCCTGATTTACAAGAATATTGATTGAATCTGTACAATTATCTGACAGTTCTACCAATGATTTAGCAAAATAATCCGCAATAGCTGAGCAAGTTCCATCTACTGGCAAATTTAGAGAAGAAGGGCAAGTCATTAATGGATTTTGATTATCAGTTCCTGAAACCACAACATTATCAATTGCAGTTGGTAGACCGTTAATAGTCGCATCATTGTATGCAAACCTAAAGCCAATATGGAAATTCGAATAATCAAGGGTGTTTGGAAGTGATGCTGTTACCGTTGACCAAGATGCATTAATTGTTAAAGCAGCTCCCCAAACAAACCAATTCGCCCCTCCGTCAGTGCTATAGACCAATTCAGTAGAATCTTCTGCTGCTACCCCCCCTGTAATATAATCGTATTGAATTGTTAGTGATGAAGCGCATGTCGCGTCTACAGGTGTGTATGCAAGTGTGTATAATGTACCTGATGGAGCGTTGTCATAGGAATAAGACGAAGTACAACCAGATCCAGGGCTTAAGTTTGAAACATACAGAGAATTTGATCCGGAGAAAGAGGGTCCATTTCCAGCACAATCACTGTTTACCCATTTGTTTGGAGATTGCGATCCTAAAATGATCCAATCAGTAAATGGTGTCTCAAAATTCCCGCTGTAAATAGTAGCTGTTTGACTTAAACCTAAGAAGCTCGTAAACAACAGAGTGGTTAAAATGATCTTTTGCAACATAGTTTAAAAGTGTATGGTTGATACAATACGGCTGCAAATATAGGAGAAAGTAAGTTAAATTTAAATTCCGATTATTAAACCTTTTTAACAATCTTAAATTTTAGATTGTCAATGTGTTAAATGAAACAATAGTGTAATTCTAACTGAATCCAAGAAATCAACATTGTTCTGACTAATAACTTTAAATTTTCAATTTATTTAGGTCTTTGAAAAGGTTTATTTTAGCTTCAAAATTCAAGTATGAGAACAATTGGTGTTTTCTGTGGGGGATTCTCATCTGAATGGGAAATATCCTTAAAAAGTGCAGAAACGATTTGTGTAAATTTCCCGAAGGAGCATCAAATTTTTAGAATTGTGGTGTCACAAGAACGTTGGTATGTTTTACATGAACTTCAGGAATATGATTTTGATATTAATACAATGAGTTTTAATCTCAAAGGGCAACAAAGGTCAATTGATACCGCAATTGTATACGTGCATGGTGATCCGGGAGAAAATGGTAAAATTCAGGCTTTGCTTGATATGAAGGGAGTTCCATACTTAAATTCAGGACCCCTTGCCTCTGCATTGTCGTTTGATAAATGGTATTGTAACCAATTTTTAAAAGGCTTTGGAATAAAAGTGGCCAATTCTGTTTTTCTATCCAAGGATGATCAACTAGATGCAAAAGATTTAGTTATCAAGTTAGGATTGCCAATCTTTGTAAAGCCATCTGATTCGGGTTCAAGCTACGGAATTTCAAAGGTGAAGTCAACCGAGGAGGTTTTACCTGCATTTCAAAAGGCTTTTGGTGAAGGAGATACTGTTGTTGCAGAGTCATTTCTTGACGGAGTTGAAGTGACATGCGGGGTTTTTAGACGAAAAGACGGCGTATATGCTCTGCCACTTACGGAAATAGCTTCTGAAAATGAGTTTTTTGATTATGACGCGAAATACCTTGGTAAATCAAGTGAAATTACACCCGCCAGGGTTGATGATGTTGTGAGGAATGAGGTACAACGTCAGGCTAAATACATTTATCAATTGCTGCGATTAAGATCTATTGCCAGGATTGATTTCATGATTGTGAATGGTGTGCCGCATGTAATTGAAGTAAATACCACTCCAGGGTTTTCTCCTGCGAGTATTGTTCCTCAAATGCTTGCTTGTGATGGTATAACGATTCAAGATTTTTGGAAAGAAATTCTTGAGGTGGAGCTAAAAATTAGCTAATTGATTCAAGATCGATTCAATTTTTGTTGTGGCATTGCTGCTGGATCCTGAAAAGTTCGTTAGAATAATTGCGAAAGCAATTTTCTTTCCTGTCGAGGACTGAACGTATCCAGAATACGATTTTATTTTAGACATGGTTCCGCTTTTAGCACTTACACGTCCTTGACCCGCTTGATTTCTGCAGAGTGAATTCAAAGTACCGGATTTTCCTGCGACTGGCAGAGTAGAATTGAATGCATCTTTAAATTTAGAGGTATTCATGTATTTCAGTAATTCACAAAAATGACTTGCACTAATTCCGTTTGAGCGCGATAGTCCTGACCCATCTTTAAGAATCAATCCTTTTGTGTTTATTCTTGTTGACCAGTATTTTTCTATTTCTTTAATTCCTGATTCTGTTGAGCCATTTCCGTTCTTTTCATAGCCAATTAAGCACACAAGCCCTTCTGCAAAAAGATTAATACTTTTCATATTCGTCAAACGGGCAATATCAATTAGCTTTTGCCCTCTGTGTGTAAATAGTAATTTAAATGTTTTTGAATAGTTAACAATGGTATGGTTTGTCAGGCTTCTTGCTCCTTCAGAACCTTCATTTACAACAATGCCGCCATTTTTCAGCGCTTTTTCAAATTCATAAGCTAATTGAAATTCGGGATCAGGCATACTTCCTTTTACAGAATAATTTGTCCTGTTCAATGGAAGTGATCCAGTGCCAAAACGGTCATTCGAAAAAGGACCACCATAGATGTATGAATGGTCGTCGTTTACATTGGCTGATTGGATGTAATTGTGGAAAGTTAGCCCAGGAATTTCAGGGAAATAATTTATGAGTGTAGTTGGAGATCCGGCTGCAGTTCCTGTTTTGAAATTGTATCGAATCGTGTTGTCAAAAACACAAATCCCTGAAGGCCCTGCGCCGTAATAATTTCCAATGTCTACCCAGCTCCATCCATCAGGAGCCCCTGCATAACCGAATTCAGATCCGTCGGCTATGATTTTTCCGTTAATTTGTTTAATGCCAGCAGACGTTATTGAATCAACCCAAGATTTTAAAAAATCTTTTTCATGTCCTTGCTGCGTAAAAAAACGGCTTCCAAGTGTCATGTCTCCCCCACCTCTTATCCAAATATTTCCATGCAATACACTGTCAGGTGAAACACTGCCATCTATGTAGATCCTTGTTTTTGGCCTGTAATCTGGACCAAGTATTTCAATTGCTGCAGCAGTCGAAAATAATTTTGCTGTTGAGGCAGGAGGTAGGCCTAGTAATGGATTTTGTTCCACAATCTTTTCACCAGTTTCGGCGTTAATAGCTAAGAATGAAACACCTGCATGCTGAAATTCAGTAGATTGATGTAGATTTTTAACCGCAGATTGCAGTTCTCCTTGAGCAACAGCAGATTTTAAAGTTGCTACAATAGCAAAAAATAAAAGGATTTTCAGTAACTTCATACCGCTTTTTGGTTCTTGTAAAGTTGATAATTTATATCAATTTGTTGAGCAATTATAGAGTTGTTTTATCAACAACTTGTGCTTGAGAAAGATACGCGACAGGCGGAATGAAAATTAAGTATGCAGCAAAAGCGTAAGATTCGAGTTTTAAGGATAATCAATCGTTTCAATATGGGTGGGCCAACCTATAATGCAACTTTCTTAACGCGTTTTCTGTCGGATGATTTTGAGACGCTACTCGTGGGAGGAATGCCTGAGGAAGATGAGACGGATTCATTACATATTTTGAAGCAATATGGTATCGAACCACTGTTGATTAGGGAGATGAAAAGGCAACCTAGTTTTTTTCAGGACAGGTCAGCTTACAAGAAATTGAAAAACATCATGGCTGAATTTAAGCCAGATATAGTACACACGCATGCATCAAAAGCGGGAGCGCTTGGAAGACGAGCAGCGAATTCATTAGGTATTCCTGTTGTACTGCATACTTTTCATGGTCATGTTTTCCATTCTTATTTTGGAACTTTTAAAACGAAAATTTACAAAGCAATTGAACGTAGATTGGCTTCTAAATCAAGTGGAATAATCGCTATTTCTGAAATTCAAAAAAAGGAGTTAAGCCAAATACACAATATTTGTGAGGAGAGCAAAATCAAGGTAATACCGTTAGGGTTTGATTTGTCACGATTTAATGCTGCAAAAAATGAATTTCGCGAAAGCACAAGGGAGGAGTTCGGAATTTTGGAAAATGAAGTGGCTGTTGCAATTGTTGGACGTTTAGTTCCTGTAAAAAATCACCTTTTGTTTATTAATGCACTGGGTAACGTAATAAAAGATTTAACTGTCCCTGTGAAAGTATTTATTGTGGGTGATGGTTCAGAACGAAGCAACATCGAAGAAGCAGTCCAGTCTTTACCGAAGTCACCATTACTCAAAATTAAATTAACATCCTGGATTCAGGATATTGCAAAATTTAATGCTGGAATGGACTTTATATGTTTGACATCAAATAATGAAGGTACCCCCGTAAGTTTGATTGAAGCACAGGCGGCAAATATTCCTGTTATTACGACTGACGTAGGTGGGGTGAGGGATATTGTTTTGGAGGGGGAAACAGGATTTATTGTGCCTAAAAATGACGTGGCATCTTTATCAGATAAAATGCGTTTATTGATTGAAGATGAAAAATTACGTAAAAAAATGTCACAAAATGGATGGACCTTCGTAGAACACAAATTCCATTACACAACATTGGTTAAAAATATGGAAGAATATTATCACTCATTAATCGGAAAGTAAAGTTTATGAGGAGATTGCTTTATTTGATTTTAGGCATTTTTACACTTTCTCTTGGTAGTTGCGGAGTGAATAATAACATTATGTTTAAAACTCCAAAAGACGTTGAGTTGGCAAGTGATACGATAATGCTTGCTCCTCCGGTAGATTATCTGATCTCGGTGGATGATAAAATAGCCTTTTCTTTAGCGACTAATAATGGTGAGGCAATTGTTCAAAGTCTTTCAATGGGCGGTATTGGAATTAATACTGGATCAAGCACAGATTACATTGTTCGCGAAGATGGAAACACTGAATTACCTTTGTTAGGAAAAGTTCAAGTAAAAGGATTGACTACTTTTCAATGTGAAGATACTTTGGAAATGCTTTTTGCGCGCCACTATCAAAATCCATTTGTTCAAGTTAGAATTACAAGCCAGCGCGTTTTGGTTTTTACAGGAAGTGGAAGTTCAGCTTCTGTAATAAATTTATCAAATACTAATACTACACTTCTTGAGGTTATAGCCCAGGCTGGTGGTATTCAAGAAAGGGGAAAAGCTAATACGATTAAAGTAATACGAAAATTTGGAAATGAGCGTAAAATATTTGTTGTGGATTTGTCCACGGTTGAAGGTCTTCAATATGCAGATATGATTGTCCAGGCCAATGATTTTATTTATATTGAACCGCGTCCTTATTTAATACGTGAGTTCATGCAAGAAGTGACCCCTGTACTGTCTTTAATTTCAACTACTTTGTCTTTTGTTGCAATTATAAATTTGATAAAATAAAGTGAAAAAGAAAAGTATTATAGTAAATAAGGATTACGATCCATTTATACTTCAGACCATCCTAAAGAGACATTGGTGGTGGCCTGTTTTATTTGTTTCATTTTTCCTTTCACTTGCTTTTGTAATTTTACGTTACACTAAGTCTTCTTATGAATCATCATTGGTACTTCAGATTGAATTTGAAGACAAAGGTAAGGAGGTCTTCAATGTTGAAAACATCAATAGAAGACAAACCAATTTGTCCTCTTATGTGGAATTGATGCGTTCGCAATACCTTTTTGAGAAGGCGGTTAAAATGATAAATTACAACGTTAGTATTTTTTCAAAAGGAAAAGTATTAACAGAAGAGAGGTACAACGCAAGTAATTTTCATATTGTTCCCTATCAACTAAAGGATTCAAGTTTGGTGTCAGTACCAATCAATGTTGAATATGATGGCGAAAAAGTTTTACTAACTTATTTACATCAAGGCAAAAATTTTTCGTTGAAAGGCAAATTAAACCAGCACCTTGAAAACCAGCACATGGAGGTTGTCGTTAAGGCAAATGCCCCGAAAGAATTTGAAGCCGATGCCTCTCAGAATGAACTCCATTTTACTTTTAATAGTATCAGTTCTTTTGCTGCAAAATACCTAAGTTATTTGGATGTAGCTCCCCTTGATCCGGTTGCAAATACAATACAGGTAACAGTTAAAGGACATAATCAACAATTGGATTCATTGGGAGGTGTTTTAAGGGATTCAAAGGATAGTTTAAGAATGTATCAGCTCAATACCAAGTTTTCAGACATGAATGGTGCTGAGTTAAGTTTATCTCAAAGTATTACTGAATTCAAGGAAGAGCGAATAATTGTTGAAGATGAAATCCGAACGCTGGTTCTAATGGATAGAAAAATGAAAGATGAGCCAAATCGTTTGGATGTCTATCGTTTACTTCCAGAATTGATTGGTAAAAGCTTTGAACAAACATTAGCTCCTCAAATACAGGGGCTCTTCGATTTACTTGAGAAAAAGGAAGACTTAATGTATCGCGTTACGGAGGAAAATCCAGATGTTAAAACAATTAATAAAAAAGTAAATGTAAAAATCAGCACGGTAATACGTGCACTTGCTTCCAATCTAGATCGGCAGAATACGAAATTAAAAATGCTGAATGCCAAGATAAATGAATTTGAGTCAGAATTTTATGGTTTGCCTATTAAAAAACAAGAATACAATAGATTGAAGGGAATTCAAGATTTGAATGAGAAGTATTTCAATATGCTTACTGAAAAGAAAGCCATGTATGCTCTTTCTGATGCGGGATATTCTTCGAGTAATAGAATTTTGACGCGGCCGACTGTCAATACAACACCCATTTCTCCGAATGGAAAATTACTATATGGAACCTTAGCAATGTTTGGTTTTATTTTAGGGATTGCAGTAATGTTCTTTAAATACCTCTCATTCAACGAGATTAATATGTTGGATGACTTAAAAAGTATTCTGCCTGAAAAAGCAACAATTCTTGGAGGTGTGCCTCTTTCTAAGTCAGCAATGAAGTTTTCTCAAATTCTAGTGCATGATTCACCAAAATCCGTAATGGCTGAGTCAATGAGAAAAATCAGAACGAACCTCAGTTACATAAACGCAAATTACAAAACAATTGCCATTTCATCTTCTATATCTGGGGAAGGAAAAACGTTTGTTGCACTTAACCTTGCAGGAATTATTGCCATGTCGGGAAAAAAGACCATTTTGTTGGATCTTGATATGAGAAAACCAAAGGTGCATTTAGGATTTAATGTTGATAACAATTACGGAATGAGTGCATTGATTACTGAACAAGCAACGCTTGAACAATGTGTTCAAATATCTCAAATAGAGAACTTACACTTTATAACTGCCGGACCTATTCCACCAAATCCTTCAGAATTGCTCTTGAGTAGTAATTATTACAAGATATTGGATGAGTTGAAAGAAATTTATGATGTGATCATCATTGATAACCCACCAATTGGTCTTGTGTCTGATGGGGTTAAAAACCTTACAGAAGCGGACATTCCAATTTATGTTTTTAAATCAAATTTCTCTAAACGAAATTTCGCACTTCGTGTAAAGGAGTTGTTTGAAATGAATCAGATCGATAAGTTGAATGTTATTTTGAATGGTGTAGATGCTTCGAGCAATTCTGGATATGGGTATGGCTACGGGTATGGCTACGGGTATGGCTACGGGTATGGCTACGGATATGGCTACGGCTATTACGAATCGGAACAATTGTCTAAACCTAAGCTATGGTTCTACACATTCAGAGATAAAATTATTTGGCTATTCAGACGATGAAAGTAACTAGATTTGATATTGAAGGTTTGCTATTACTTGAACCGCGCGTTTTTGAAGATGAAAGGGGTTATTTTCTTGAGTCTTTCAATGAATTGCGTTACAATGAGTTTTTAGGTGGTGATTATCGCTTTGTTCAAGATAATATTTCACGATCTTCTAAAAATGTATTGCGCGGTCTGCATTTTCAATTTCCACCTCATGCTCAAGGAAAACTAGTTTCTGTAGTGAAAGGTCGTGTATTGGATGTGGCAGTGGATATTAGAAAAGATTCACCAACCTATGGAAAGAGCCAGATTGTAGAATTGAGTGAGGAAAAACATGATCAATTTTGGATTCCTCCCGGTTTTGCCCATGGGTTTATCGCTTTGGAAGACGACACTGTATTTTCTTATAAATGCTCAGCATACTATCATCCTGATTCAGAATGTACTTTACTGTGGAATGATTCGGAATTGTCAATAGACTGGCAAGTAAAAGATCCTATTATTTCTTCAAAAGATAAGGAAGGATTGTGTTTTCATTCATTTAATAGTCCGTTTTGATGGCAGCCTCGGATATAATTTCGGTACTAGCTTTCCTTGGAGGTGGAGTTCTCGTTTCGGCGCTTTGCAATAAATTATTACTTCAATTTTCACATTCCTTAGGGATCAGAAATAAAAATGATGTGGTAATCCGATGGAGTAATCAATCGAAGCCGTCGTTAGGGGGAGTGTCCTTTTTTGTTGTTTATGTTTTTTCAACAATGAGCTACATCATGTTCATGGAAGATGCTAATATTTTTCATAACGCTCTTTTTGGTTATGAGTACAGCGGGTTATTTGTTTCTTCTTGTTTAGCCTTCTTAATGGGGTTGGCAGATGATGCTTACAATACCCGACCTTACGCAAAACTCGTTGTTCAAATAACATGTGGAGTCATCTTGATTTTCAGTGGGACATTGATAGATGTAACTCACAATTATTTTGTTGATGCTACTCTTACCATCATGTGGGTTGTGGTTGTAATGAATTCCCTGAATATGTTAGATAATATGGATGGAATTACGGGTACAACAGTTGTTTTTATAATCGTTTCATGTCTATTCGCAAACTGGTTTGTAAATGGATTCAGCATAGATATTTGGTCATTGTCTTTGCTTTCAGTTTTGGGAGCAGTTATTGGTTTTTTGTATTATAATCTTCATCCTTCCAAACTTTTTATGGGCGATGCAGGGAGTCAATTTATTGGCCTCTTTATTGCTTTTTTTGGAATCAAATTTCTACTTAACATTGGTGCGCAAACTCAAACTTTTTCTTGGGCGAGTGTCGTCATCACTTTGACTGCCTTCACACCTGCAGCGGCGGATACATTAACAGTTGTTATCAATCGTTTGAAGAAGGGGCAATCACCAATGGTTGGTGGAAAAGATCATACCACACATCATTTGGCCTATTCAGGGAAAAGTGATAGACAAGTTTGGATAGTATTCTTCTTAATTGGGTTGACTTCTACAATTTTATCCTGCCTTTTGATCTATCTACTGAAGATTGGTTTTGTATGGTTGATAGGTTTGTTTGTGCTGTATTTTATTTTGGTTTTTGCTTATCTCTATATAAACACGCTAATCTACAAACAACAGGCAAACTGAAATCTATGCTGAAAACGCTTGCATTTTGTTTCCTTCTTTTTTTTCTTTATTGTTGTAACTCAAATAATCAAAAGAAAATCGTCAAAGTCATTGAGAAATCTGAAATGGGTTTCGTGTTACCTCAATTGCCGGATAAAATGACTTTTTGTAATCAAACGATTTACTTAAAGGACGAGGATATAAAAGAGAAATTAGACAGGGAATTACTTGTCAATACGTATTTTCAAAGCTCCACGACCCAAACAATCAAAAGAGCCAACCGTTACTTTCCTATTATTGAGCCTATTTTAAAGGAGTATGGAATACCGGAAGATTTTAAATATTTAGCTGTAATTGAAAGTAGCTTGCTTCAGGCGGTCAGCCCTGCAGGAGCCCAGGGATTTTGGCAGTTCATGCCCGTTACCGCAAAAGAACGAGGGCTGCTTATGTCCAACGAAGTGGATGAAAGACTCAATATTGAAAAAAGCACACGAGCGGCATGTGAGTATCTCAAGCAAGCGCACAATGAGCTAGATGACTGGATTTTGGCAGCCGCATCATATAACAGAGGAATTGGTGGTGTAAAACAAGATATGAAATGGCAGGGTACTTCGAATTATTTTGATACACACATGAATTCAGAAACTGGCAGATATGTCTATCGCATTCTAGCTGTTAAATTAATTTTTGAAGATCCCTCAAACTTTGGATACAGCATCGCAAATAATGATTTGTATGAACCTTTTCGTACAAATGCTGTTACTATTAGAAGCTCGATTGATAATCTTGCAGAGTGGGCAAAATCGAAAGGAATTAACTATAAGATTTTGGTAAAATTGAATCCTTGGATTCTCGGGAATAATCTGACAATTAAAAAGAATTCTTTTCAAATTTTACTGCCGCACAAATCGACAAATTTAAAACCGTACAGCGCATATTTAAAGTGAAAGAAGAGGAAGGATATATCGAGGTCTTTGGTGCACGTGAGCACAATCTCAAAAATGTAGATTTAAAAATTCCTCGAAATCAACTTGTAGTTTTTACAGGGTTGAGTGGAAGTGGTAAATCTTCATTGGCTTTTGATACCATTTTTGCTGAAGGTCAACGCAGGTACATCGAAACATTTTCTTCTTATGCCCGCCAATTTCTCGGTGGTCTCGAGCGACCAGATGTTGATAAAATTGAGGGTTTAAGTCCTGTTATTTCAATTGAACAGAAAACAGTCTCTCGCTCACCGAGATCTACAGTGGGCACAATCACAGAAGTATACGATTTTTTAAGGCTTCTTTTTGCTAGAGTAGGAACAGCTGTTTCCTATAATACAGGCGAAAAAATGGTCAAGTATTCTGATGACCAGATTGTTGATCTGATTATTAGAGATTTTGACAACAAAAAAGTCATTCTTCTCGCACCGAAAGTGAAGGGTCGTAAAGGGCATTACCGTGAACTTTTTGAGCAAATTCAAAAAATGGGCTACACCAAAGTCCGAGTGGATGGCGTAGTAAAAGACATTGAAAAAGGAATGCGCCTAGATCGCTACAAAGTGCATGACATTGACATCGTCATTGATCGTTTGCACGTAAAAGGCGATGATAGAAAGCGAATCTATGATTCTGTGATTACTTCTATGAAGCAAGGTTCGAAAGAAATGATGGTGATGGATTTTGAAACACATGAAGTGAGGCATTTTAGCCGTTCATTGATGTGTCCTTCATCAGGAATTTCCTATCCAGAGCCGGAACCGAGCTTGTTTTCCTTTAACTCGCCTTACGGTGCTTGTCAAGGGTGTAGTGGTTTGGGAGAAGTTTCTGAAGCAGACATCAACAAAATTATACCAGATGCCAAGTTGTCTGTTAAAAAAGGTGGATTGGCTCCACTTGGTGAATACAAGCGAACATGGATTTTTGATAAAATTGATGCGTATTTTACCCAAGAGGGCTATAACTTAACAACTCCATTGTCAGAAATTCCTGAGGATGTCATGAACGTTTTGCTTTACGGAAATGAAGACCTTGAGCGTTCAAAAAAAGACAATTCGATTGTTTTTGAAGGAATCATCAATTTTGTTGCCCGACATTCTGAAGAAAGTACTGCAGCGATTCAGCGCTGGGCCCAAAGTTTTATGAATAAAAAGACGTGTACTGTCTGCGAAGGCACACGCTTGAAAAAAGAAGCCCATTTTTTCCAGATTGTGGATCGTCATATCGGTGAACTCGCTGCAATGGATTTATCAGAACTCGCTATTTGGTTTGATAAAGTAGAGGAACACCTTTCATCAGATGCAAAGCAAATTGCAACAGAAATAATAAAGGAGATCCGAACAAGATTGAATTTTATTCTTGAAGTTGGATTGGATTATCTGACACTGCATCGGTCTGCGAGAACACTTTCCGGTGGAGAAGCACAGCGCATTCGCTTGGCTACGCAAATTGGTTCAGAGTTGATGAATGTTTTATACATCCTAGATGAACCTTCCATAGGATTGCACCAACGTGATAATACGCGATTGATTAATTCTTTGAAACGATTGCGCGATGCAGGTAACTCTGTGATCGTTGTGGAACATGACCGCGAAATGATTGAAGCGGCAGATTTTATTGTAGACATTGGTCCAGGAGCAGGAGTGCATGGTGGTGAAATTGTGAATGCTGGGAAATTATCCGAGTTAAATTCAAGAGATTCATACACGACACGTTACTTGAAGGGAGAAGATAGCATAAAGGTTCCTTCAACGAGGAGAAAAGGAAATGGAAAAAACCTGATACTTAAAGGCGCATGCGGACACAATTTACAGCACGTAGATCTAAAGGTTCCACTGGGAACTTTTACCTGTGTGACGGGTGTTTCGGGAAGTGGTAAATCAACCTTGATCAATCAGACACTTTATCCGATCTTATTGAAAGAAATTTACAACGGAGTCAAAAACCCATTGCCATATAAAGAAATTAAAGGGTTGGAACATTTGGACAAAGTGATTGAAATAGATCAAAGTCCAATTGGTAGAACACCACGCTCAAATCCTGCGACGTATACCAAAGTCTTTGATGAAATTAGGGCCTTGTTTGCGGCACTTCCAGAGGCGCAAATTCGAGGTTACAAAGCAGGACGTTTTTCATTCAATGTTTCAGGTGGTCGTTGTGAAACCTGCAGTGGGGGAGGATTGAAGGTGATTGAAATGAATTTCTTGCCGGATGTATATGTTGAATGTGAAACCTGCAATGGGAAACGTTACAACAGAGAAACACTGGATGTCCGTTACAAAGGAAAATCAATTGCAGACGTTTTAGACATGACAATTGAAGATGCAACAGTGTTTTTTGAAGCCATACCGAAAATTCACCGCCCACTTCATACACTTTTATCTGTTGGTTTAGGTTACATTAAGATTGGTCAGCCATCTACAACACTTTCCGGAGGAGAAGCACAGCGTATTAAACTTTCATCCGAACTAGCGAAAAAAAGCACCGGAAAAACATTTTATATCCTTGACGAACCTTCTACTGGTTTACATTTTGAGGACATCAGATTACTGCTCGAAGTGCTACAGCGATTGGTAGAAGAAGGCAATACTGTTTTGGTTATTGAACACAACCTTGATATTGTAAAAGTGGCCGACTACATTGTAGATGTTGGTCCCGAAGGAGGTAGAGGTGGTGGTAAGATCATCGCTACAGGTACTCCAGAAGAAATTTCAAAGAAATACTTCGAGGTATCTCATACAGCAAGGTATTTGAAGGAGGAGTTGAAGGGGAGGGGGTAACTTTTTCGGACTATACTCGCGCCGCTTTATATATAAAGGAATTCACCGAAAATGAATTGAGTGTTGGAGTATAGGTGCTGTTATGCGTTAGTATCCAAGAATTACTCAGTGTCGAGGTTTAAAATATCCATCATAAACAACTCAGAATTCCCACTTTCTAATAGTTCAGGACCCTCGTATTTAAATTCAAAATAGGTTGTCATAATATCTTTTTCCTTAGCATAAGCCATCTGACCATCTTCAAAGTACCATTCTTTCAGTATTTCGATTTTTTCCCAATCCCTAGGGAAACGTTCTCTTACACTTCTATTAGTTATGCCAATTTTATAGGCAAGGCCGTTAGATATTTTTAAATAATATAGTATTCCAGGAATACTAGTGTTAAATCCATATTTTGCGCATTTCGGACAACCTGTTCCATCTAAGTGATGCTGAGCTTTGGATTCAAAATGACCATGTACAGGGCAAGTAATAATGATTTTCTTACTTAATCCTAAATAAATCAACTTTTCGTATGAATAACGGTTTTGGTGAACAGCATTAAATTTATTTATTAATTTCTCTTCGGTGTACCTTTGTAATTCTGTATTGGCTTTCGTTGCACATTTTTTACATCCTTTTCCTTTAAGGTGAGCATCAGGCGATTGACAAAATTCACCATGTGCTAGGCAAAATATCTTAACTTTTGTTCGAGCATTAATATATTCTACATTAGAATAATCATATTTTTTAGAGTGAATTTTATTAGCTCTTCCTTCAAATTCAATCGATGCTTTCCGAACCGCTTCTGAAACCGTTTTCAGATGACCACATGAGGGGCATCCACCTCCTCTTAAATGTACGTTAGAGCTTTGTTCAAAATCACCGTGTACAGGGCAAGTTATTGTTAATTTGGTTGTTGCGTTAACATAAACAGCCTTTGAATAGGAATAGGTATTTTCATGAATTTTTCTAAAATCTTTTTCTAAAGTCTCGAAGCGATTCTTAACTCGTGAATTTATTACATTCTCATCAAGCTTCATAGTGTTCAATTTTGTTACCAATAACCAGAAAACATGCCCCATTAGCATGTGCGAATACAACTAATTTTGATATGCTAAACGCACTAAACACGAACAATATTCAATCGAATATAGAAAATAAGTTTAAGATGTAATGGATTCAGATTGAATTTCCTACTCCTCAAACTTTTTAAAAATAATACTCGCAATATGCCCTCCGAAGCCGAAGGTATTGCTCATGGCGTATGTCAAGTCTTTCTTTATAGCATTTCCCATTGGGAAGTCAAATAAGTCTTTGAAATCAGGTTCAATGTCGGTGGTATTAATGGTTGGTGGAACCATTTGCTCTTTCAGTGCCATCACACAAGCAATGCCTTCGATTGCACCAGCGGCGCCGAGTAAGTGGCCAGTCATGGATTTTGTTGCAGAAATACTCAATGAATGTCGTTCACCAAAAACTCTTTTTGCTGCAATCAATTCGGAATTGTCACCCAATGGAGTAGAAGTGGCGTGCATGTTGATGTAATCTATTTGTTCGGCTGAAATTTCAGCCTCTCTTAATGCTTCTTTCATTCCTAGAACAGCTCCATCTCCTTCAGGGTGCGTTCCTGTTAAGTGGTATGCATCCGCTGCCATTCCGCCACCAACTACTTCTGCATATATTTTCGCACCTCTATTTACAGCATGCTCATAATCCTCTAGAATCATCGCTCCTGCGCCTTCACCCATGACAAAACCATCACGTGTCACATCAAAGGGTCGTGATGCTGTTTCAGGAGAATCGTTTCTTGTTGAAAGTGCTTTTGCAGAAGAAAATCCACCGATGGCGGCTTCATTGATGGCAGCTTCAGAACCACCAGTAATGATCATTTCAGCTTTTCCCCATTTTATGTAATTGAAAGCTTCAATCATGGCAGTGTTGGAAGTTGCACATGCCGAAACCGGGCAGAAGTTTACACCTCTTAAACCGTATTTAATTGAAATAATTCCTGAAGCAATATCAACAAGAATTCGAGGAATGAAAAAAGGTGTAAAACGTGGTGTGCCATCTCCCTCACAGTATTCTTTCATCTGATCCTGAAATGTTTGAATTCCACCATTTCCTGATCCCCAAATAACACCAATTCGGTCTTTGTTTAATGCATCAAAATCGATGTCGGCATCTTTTACTGCTTCATCCACTGCAACTAAGGCATACTGCGAGAATGGGTCGTATTTTCGCATTTCCTTTACATCAAAATGATCTTTAGGATCAAAATTCTTTAATTCACATGCAAAGGTCGTCTTGAATTTCGTAGTATCGAATTTCGTAATTGGCGCAGCACCGCTTTTACCATTTTTCAGGTTATTCCAGTAATCTGTAAGATTATTCCCGATCGGCGTCAATGCCCCAATTCCTGTGATGACTACTCTTCTCATAAGTTAGTTTAATTGTTGAAAGTCTGGCTTCTCGCAGCGCAGTATTGCGCCTATTCCTTGTTCTTTGCTCCTTGTTCCAATTACAGAAAGCCCAATTCCAATTTCGCTTCCTCACTCATCATATCTTTGTCCCATGGTGGATCAAACACGATATTTACTTTCGCTCCAGTTATCTCTTCAATACTGGAAACTTTGGTTTCTACATCTTTGGGTAAACTCTCAGCAACTGGGCAATTTGGAGAAGTAAGTGTCATCTCAATTTCAACGAATTTGTCTTCATTGATTCTCACTTCGTAGATGAGTCCTAATTCAAAAATATCTACCGGAATTTCTGGATCATAGATCGTTTTTAACATCTCAACAACCTTGTTTTCCAACTGCACGATTTCGTTTTCCATATTTTCTTAAGTCTGTCTTTAATTTGTGGATGTCATGCTCGCTTTCAACGCATCCATTTTCATGCGGTTCACCATGCTTAATAATCCATTTGCTCTGGTGGGTGAAAGGTGTTCTTGTAAACCAATGTCATTGATGAAATGAAGGTCTGTTTTGGCAACTGTTTCGGGCGTTTCATCATTCAAAACCCTTATTAAAAGTCCGATGATTCCTTTTGTGATAATCGCATCAGAGTCGGCAGTGAAGTGCATTTTTCCTTCAAGAACTTCTGTATTTAACCAAACCCTGGATTGGCAACCATCTATAAGTCGGTCATCGGTTTTTTTTGCGGGATCAATTGTCTCAAGTTCTTTGCCTAATTCAATGATGTACTCGTATTTTTCCATCCAGTCATCATAAATGGCAAATTCATCGATAATTTCCTGTTGCTTTGCTTCGATGTTCATAGTCAATTACTTAAGAATGCTAATACTCTTTTCAACGGCAGCAATAAAAATATCAACCTCTTCTTTCGTATTGTAAAACGCAAAAGAGGCCCTTACTGTTCCAGGAATTTTAAAAAAGTCCATCAAAGGTTGGGTACAATGATGACCCGTTCGAACCGCAACACCTTGTTTGTCCAGTAAAGTGCCGATGTCAAAGGGATGAATTTTATCGGCAACGAAAGAAACAACAGATGTTTTCTCTTTTGCTTCCCCAATGATTCTAACTCCTTCAAAGGTGTCAAGCATATCTTGGGCGTAATCGGCTAAATACTTTTCGTGTTTTTGAATGGCATCCAAGTCTTGTGAAGACAGAAAACGGATGGCTTCACCCAAACAAATTCCTCCTGCAATGTGTGGTGTTCCAGCTTCGAATTTATGAGGAAGTTCATTGTACGTCGTGCGCTCAAAAGTCACCTTTGCTATCATATCTCCTCCTCCTTGATAAGGCGGCATGCTGTCTAAAATCGCTTCTTTTCCGTAAAGTACTCCAATTCCTGTAGGACCAAATACTTTGTGACTTGAAAAGGTATAGAAATCACAATCCAAATCACGAACATCCACTTTCAAGTGCTGAATGCTTTGAGCGCCATCTATTAAAACTTTCGCACCTACCGCATGTGCCTTTTTTATCAAATCTTTAACAGGATTAATCGTACCCAACGTATTTGAAATATGGGTAACGGAAATAAGTTTCGTTTTTGGATTTAAAAGTTTGTCAAATTCATCAATAATCAGTTCGCCTTTGGAATTGATGGGAGCCACCCGAAGCTTTAAGTTTTTACGTTCACAAAGCATTTGCCAAGGAACAATATTTGAATGGTGCTCCATTGCAGTAATCACAATCTCATCGCCCGCAGTTAAGAGTTCTCCAAAAGAAAAGGCCACCAAGTTGATGCTATCGGTAGTACCCTTTGTGAAAATGATCTCTTCGGACTTTTTAGCATTGAGGTACAATTGAATCGTCTTTCGAGCTTCTTCAAATTCCCCTGTCGCCTTTTGACTCATGTAATGCACACCTCTGTGAATATTGGCATTGTCCTTTGAGTAATAACGATTAATGGCGTCTAAAACGACCTGTGGTTTTTGAGATGTTGCGCCATTGTCAAAGTAAATAAGGTTTTTACCATAAATCGTTTGTCTGAGTGCAGGAAATTGCTCTCTGATCTCTCTGACGTTGAAAGGTTTTTTTATGCTGTCTGCCATAATGAGTACAAAGATAGAAAAAGCCTTATTTTGAATTGTTCTAAAGAAGAGATTCTTTCAAAGAATGTTTGAAGGTTTGTAAATAAAGTCTTAATTCAAAATCGCAGTTTGAACTATATTTTCTTCAAAAGCATTAAGAATTCTTCGTTGCCATCACCGCCTAGAATTGGAGAAGAAATGTGATCAACATATTCAAGATTGTTGGTGCGACCAACATTTTTAATCGTCTCGATTACCTCTGGATACAAACTTTTGTTTTTCACGATTCCTCCTTTAGCAATGTTGTCTTTTCCTACTTCGAATTGAGGTTTTACCAGGGCAATCACGGTTGCATCACTTTTTAGAAATGAATGGATGAATGGAAAAACTTTGGAAAGTGAAATAAATGAAACATCGATCACACAACCATCACAAAGTTCGTCAATCAAA
>JBIIQP010000230.1:0-2536 GCA_044341975.1 Crocinitomicaceae bacterium | reverse complement strand
TTCTAGTGAATCAAGCAAAAGCTGTTGTAATTATTTCTCACGACCGAGCATTTGTTGACCATATCACCAATCGAACGATCGAGGTAACGATGGGAAGAATTTACGACTATAAAGCAAAGTATTCTCATTACCTTGAATTGAGAAAAGATCGAAGGTCGCAGCAACAAAAACAATTTGAAGAGCAACAAAAATTCATTGCTGAGACGACAGAATTTATTGAACGTTTCAAGGGCACATATTCAAAAACACTTCAAGTCCAATCAAGAGTAAAAATGCTCGAAAAACTTGAATTAATTGAAGTGGATGAAGTGGATAATTCTGCTCTTCGTTTGCGCTTCCCTCCTGCTCCACGCTCTGGCAACTATCCCGTTACAGTTTCAGAATTGAGCAAATCGTATGGGAATCATGTGGTTTTTAAGGATGCATCGATGTCGATTCAACGAGGTGAAAAGATTGCCTTTGTTGGTAAAAATGGTGAAGGTAAATCTACTATGATCAAAGCCATCATGGGTGAATTGGATTTCGAGGGTGAACTTCAATTGGGCCACAATACACAAATCGGATATTTTGCGCAAAATCAAGCATCGCTGCTTGATGAAAACCTATCGATTTTTGAAACTATTGATAACATCGCAGAAGGAGATATTCGCACTAAAATCAAAGATATTCTTGGTGCATTCATGTTCGGTGGAGAAACGAGTGCAAAAAAGGTAAAGGTTCTTTCTGGTGGAGAAAGAACGCGACTTGCAATGATAAAACTATTGCTTCAGCCAGTCAACCTATTGATTCTCGATGAGCCTACCAATCACTTGGATATGAAAACCAAGGACATCATCAAAGATGCTTTGAAGGAATTTGATGGCACACTTATTCTCGTTTCACATGACCGTGATTTTCTTGATGGTTTAGCTACTAAAGTATTTGAATTTGGCAACAAACGAGTGAAAGAACACTTTGAAGATATCAAAGGTTTCCTTGAAAGAAAGAAATTAGAAAGTTTAAAAGAAATAGAACGTTAGTTTAATCTACTTACTTCTAATTTCTCGTCCTTTCCAAGTGGGATTAAAACTGAATGAGAGAACTACCAAAACAACAAAAAATAGTGGGTAAATTATCTCGTAAAATGGCAGCGTCAACCATGCCTTCATACGACGCATACGATTGAAATAAGGTAAAAAAATCAATGAATCTGTTGCCATTTTTATAGCAATTATAAAAATCATTAAACTCACTTTCGCTTTTAAAGCAAGTACAACAATAACTGAGAAGAAAGTAAGTGTAAGAATTCCCTGAAGAACAATTACAAAATTGCTCAGCTTATCGCCAACATCACCTGTTTTTGCGACCCATCTTAATCGCTGATGTATGAATTCTTTAAATCCCTGAGGAGTTTCAGTAAAAACAGCAAGAGAATACCGACTGAATAGTCGAATATTAGCTCCATTCTTTCTGAAATCGCGCAAAAGATAGATATCATCACCACTCGAAATATGCTGATGAATGGCAATTTGGTCAAATTTCAAAAAAGCATCTTTTTTATATAACATATTTGCACCACTTGCGATAATAGGTCTCTTCCATCCTGAAACGGCAAGATTAATTGCATTTACCAAAAGAATATCTACTTCAAATAAATGTTGCCACCAAACTTTAGCTGTTAGCACAACTGGCAAAACATATAAATCTGCTGGTGGCAATTTTTCTAAGGCTTCAAAATAATTTTTTTCGAACCAAACATCTGCATCTAAACTCAGTATCCATTTCGACGAAACAAATGGAATAGCATATCGAATTGCCATTTTCTTACCCGACAACTCATTCGGCAAATGAAGCACTTGAATAGAATATCCTGATAATTCAGACTCAATAATACTGACAGTTTCATCCTCTGAATGATCGTCTACAAAAATTATTTTCGAAGGCAGTCTAACCCCTTTTTTTAAACTTTGAAGGAACGAATAAATCCGCTCTTGTTCATTCCGAACGGGAACAATAACAGTTAATTCACTAAGTTCCACTGTTGCATCATTCGATGACATTTGTTCGCGAATAATTTGTCTGAAATAACCAATTAGAAATGGTATGACTAAAAGAATCAGGTAAACGGCAAGAAATAGTAAGCAGCAATCAATCATTCGCTTTCTTTTGTTTTAAAATGATTAAAGCCAACAAGGTAGGCAGCAACAAATTAATTACCCAAATCAAAAAGGAGGCAATAAGAATCGACATTGGTTCCAACCCTAAATCTGCATGCATCAAAACTACTACGGCAATAGAATCACGAATAAAAACCTTACCCAAAATGAGAGAAGGAGACATTGTTACCCACAGATAAACTTGCCAAACCCACAAGACCAAAGTCCAGGAAAATGAAGCACCAAAAGCATGCAACATCAAAACAAACTGAGCAGTAAAAACTAAATGACGAAACAATGAAAATACCAGTGATCTGATTTTAAAAATTGTTATGGTTCCATTTTCTTGAATTTTCTCTATGATTCGTGTCCGCGTCCTTCGCTTTAAAACAATGTGTTCA
>JBIIQP010000229.1:0-2545 GCA_044341975.1 Crocinitomicaceae bacterium | reverse complement strand
AATCAAAAGAAATCCTGAATGATTTACAATCAGAAAGTAATTCATTGTTTAAACTTTAATATTTAAAATCATTATGCCATTTTATCATAAATTAGGACAAATACCCCATAAAAGACACACTGTATTCCGGCAACCGGATGGTAGTATTTACCATGAACAGTTGTTTGGTACAATTGGTTTTGACGGTATGTCTTCACTACTTTATCATTTAAAACCACCCACAATTGTCAAAGAAATTCGTGGAAACAAAAATGTTGCTCCGGAGATAGCTTTGGAAAAAAACATGACAATGCGAAGTCTAATGGGTTATCAGGTTAAACCAAAAGAAGATTACCTAGAAAGCCGTGTTCCTGTATTAGTGAACAACGATTGTTATATTGAACTTGCTGCTCCTAAGAAATCATTGACAGAGTATTTCTATAAAAATGCTGATGCCGACGAGATCATCTTTATACACAGAGGAGAAGGAAAGCTGAAAACGCAATTGGGGAATATTGACTTCTCTTATGGAGATTATTTGGTTGTTCCAAGAGGAATGATTTACCAAATAGACTTTAAAAACGACGACAATCGTCTTTTTATCGTGCAATCTTTTCATCCTGTTTATACGCCTAAGCGCTACAGAAACTGGTTTGGGCAATTGTTAGAGCACTCACCCTTTTGTGAGAGAGACATCCGTCCACCGCATGAACTAGAAACGCATCCCGAAACTGGAGATTTCTTGGTTCGCATCAAAAAACAAGATGTTCTATATGATTATGTCTATGGCACACATCCTTTTGATGTCGTTGGATGGGATGGATTCAATTACCCCTATGCATTCTCAATTCACGATTTCGAGCCTATTACTGGAAGAGTGCATCAACCACCTCCAGTGCATCAAACATTCGAAACGAGTGCATTTGTTGTTTGTTCGTTCGTTCCTCGTCTTTACGATTACCATCCACAATCCATTCCTGCACCATACAATCATAGCAATATTGATTCAGATGAAGTGTTGTATTATGTAGATGGTGATTTCATGAGTCGTAACCACATAGAAAAAGGTCAAATCACCTTACACCCTTCAGGAATTCCTCACGGACCGCATCCTGGAGCTTATGAAAGAAGTATCGGTCAAAAAGAAACACAAGAGCTTGCAGTTATGGTTGATACTTTTAAACCATTGAAACTAACAAAGCAAGCACTAGAACTAGAAGATACAGACTACCTAAAGTCTTGGAATCATTAATTAAATTTCAAAAAACAAATCATGAGTAAAGAAATTAAAAATGTAGATTACGGTCTAGAAAAAATATTTGAAGGCGCGCAGGATTTTTTGCCACTTCTAGGGACTGATTATGTTGAATTTTATGTTGGAAACGCAAAACAATCTGCACATTATTACAAAACAGCATTCGGATTTCAATCTCACGCCTATGCAGGACTGGAGACTGGACTTACTGATCGTGCTTCATACGTATTGAAACAAGACAAAATTAGAATCGTTTTAACTACTGCACTCAACAGTAATTCTCCAATTGGAGAGCATGTAAAAAAACATGGCGATGGTGTAAAAGTTGTCGCGTTATGGGTTGATGATGCAAGAAGTGCTTGGGAAGAAACAACAAAGCGTGGTGCGAAATCATTTATGGAGCCAACTCTTGAAAAAGATGAGAATGGAGAAGTAGTTCGAGCAGGAATTTACACATATGGTGAAACAGTTCACATGTTCGTTGAAAGAAAAAACTATAACGGACCATTCTTACCGGGTTACCAAAAATGGGAATCTGACTATAATCCTACACCAACTGGATTAAAATTCATTGATCACATGGTTGGAAATGTTGGCTGGGGCGAAATGAACACGTGGGTTAAATGGTACGAGGATGTCATGGGATTCGTAAACTTCCTGTCTTTCGATGACAAACAAATTCACACTGAATATTCAGCGCTTATGTCGAAAGTAATGAGCAATGGAAACGGTAGAATTAAATTCCCTATCAATGAACCAGCTAAAGGTAAAAAGCGTTCGCAAATTGAAGAATACCTAGACTTCTATGAAGGATCGGGTGCACAGCACATTGCGGTTGCAACAGATAATATTATTGAAACTGTTTCTGCATTGCGTGCGAGAGGTATTGAATTCCTATCTTCTCCTCCACAAGAATATTATGATGAGATACCGGCAAGGTTGGGCGAGCATATGGCAATGATGAAAGAACCTATTTCTGAAATTCAGAAATTAGGAATTTTGGTTGATGCCGATGAAGAAGGATACCTCCTTCAGATATTCACTAAACCCATTGAGGACCGCCCTACCCTTTTCTTCGAGATCATTCAGCGAATGGGAGCTCAAGGATTTGGAGCAGGAAACTTCAAAGCTCTGTTCGAATCAATTGAAAGGGAACAAGAAAAAAGAGGAACACTGTAAATTCCAATTAAAACGAAAAGCGCGATGGAAAACCATCGCGCTTTTTTTGTTTAGCAAAGTAGGTAAAGGTATTATTTTATGACTCTGAATCGACTTAATTCAGTTTCATCTTTATCGTAAACTCTCAAGTAG
>JBIIQP010000015.1:0-31219 GCA_044341975.1 Crocinitomicaceae bacterium | reverse complement strand
TTAATGCTTCTTTTAGATAAAAAAAATCACTTAAGAATGGTTTTGTCTGGGAAAACAGAGGGAATGATTCGAAGAATGAAAGAGCACATTGCTTTGCTTCAAAAGCAGTACGATAAACAAAATATTGCTAAGGGCGAAGATAAATGAATTTGAAACAAGTCTTTATTTTTTCCGTCTTACTTGTATCGATGATTTCCTGTAGTCAGGGAAACGTAAAAAAGCGTGTTCTACCTTTCATTGGTAACTTTGACATAGAATATAAGCTAGTTGATGGTATAGAGGTTACAGATACAATATTTCCTAAAGTACCCTTTTTCCAATTTAGGAATGAAAAAGGAGAACAAATTACTTCGAATGATTTGAAAGGGAAGGTTTGGATTGCGGATTTTTTTTTCACAAGCTGCCAAACAATCTGTCCAACAATGACAACCAATTTAAAAAGACTAAATAAGGAAACTGAAGATATTAAAGATCATATCCAGTTTATTTCATTTACCATAGATCCTAATAGAGATAGCCCTGAAACATTAAAGCGGTATAAAAATCATTACGGAATTGAAAGTAAAAATTGGACGTTTTTAACTGGAGACGAAGAAAAGACGCATCTTCTTGGAATAGAAAACTTTCAAATTTTTGCTGGTAGGGATGATGAATCTCAAGGTGGGTATGCGCATTCAGGGGCATTTACACTAGTTGATAAAGAAGGATTTGTAAGGGGTGTTTATTTGGGAACAGATGCTAAACAAGTGGATCAATTACAGAAAGATTTAAGATTATTGTTAAACGAAGAATATGGAATTTTTGGATCAAAATAAAGCTGCTAGAATGCGAAAGTTGATAATTGCAGTTTCAGTTGTTATTCCCATAGTGGTTGGGATTCTTTTTAGAGTTAGAATAGATGTTGGTCGCGATATGACTTTCTTGCCTTCAATTTATGCATTCATTAATGGTTTGACAGCGATTACGTTAATTGCGGCACTTGCTGCAATTAAAAAACAAAAGCGCGAATTACATCGATCTTTGGTGCGTTTTGCCTTGGCTTTATCACTACTTTTTTTAGTGCTTTATGTGCTCTATCATATGACTTCAGACTCAACATTATATGGTGATTCAAATCAGGATGGTAAAGTTGATCTGTTAGAGAGAACAATCATTGGTTGGACAATGTACCCATATTATTTTCTTTTGATTTCTCATGTGCTATTAAGTATGGCTGTAATTCCATTGGTGTTATTTGCTTATTTGAAAGCATGGTCTGGTAACTATGAAGGGCACAAGAAAATTGTACGATTTGCATTCCCAATTTGGTTGTATGTAGCTGTTTCAGGGGTTGTCGTTTATTTCTTAATAAGCCCATATTATTGATTTCTTTAATTTTTTTTTATTCGAATCACAAAATTTCCTAATTTAACATCGCTAATATTTTAGTCTATGCGCTACCTACTTATTTTGACTTTTTTAGTCATCTTTTCTAATTTTTCAATCTCCCAGCTATCTGCTACAGCCTCCTCAACGGTAAATACCAATTGTAATGGCTCAGATTGTACCTATTCCGGACCTTCGATTCTTATTAATGAATTGATGATTTCACCAACAGCATTTGATGGTTCTATTAGTGGTGCTGGTGGAGTGAGTGCTGGTCGAGGTGAATGGATTGAACTATACAATCCTAACTTGTGTCAGCCGGTTGATATTTCTTGTTATTACCTTGGGAATAATACATCAGAAGGAACGGGTGGATACGTTATTCCATCTGGTACTGTTGTTCCTGCTGGTGGATTTTGTATCATTAGAGGTTCGAATATGACCGCCGTGCCTTCCGGACTTTTAGTAGCCAATGGAGGAAATGTAGTCGAATTAGTGGTGCCGACGAATACAACTGATCCAGGCGTTTGTACGTCAGGTACGAGAGTATGGTTCCCGAACGCTGGAGGTTGGTTTGCATTTTACGACAGCAATGGAGTACCACAAGATGCAGTTAGTTGGGTAAGTGGTGTTACCACTGGGCAAAATGGTGCTCCTTGTGTAGCTGCTTTAGCAGGTTGTTCTTATACTGGAACCTTGGCAAGCTATAATGCAATACCCGCTGCGAGAAAAAATTTAATTTATGCACCTGTTGTTCCCGATTCTTGGGGATTTAGTTTGAGAAGATCGCCAGATGGTGGATCATGGACAATGGCAGGCGCAACACCTTCTAATGGAACATGCAATAGCGCTTGTATTCCAACAATTGCATCAACATGCACTGGTACTGCTACAGTGACCCCAACAGGTGGAATTGCTCCTTATACTTATGCATGGAATGACCCGCATGCTCAAACCACTCAAACCGCAACAGGTTTGTGCGCAGGCACATATACGTGCACTGTAATGGATAATACAGGTACAACAACAAGTATTGCTGTTACGGTATTGGATTTTCAGCCAACTGTAACTCCAACGAATAATGGTCCGGTATGCGAAACATCACCGTCAGTTAATTTAAACGAGACAGGTGGTAACGTAACTACTTGGTCTTGGGCAACAAGTGGTTCAGCATCCTTCTCGTCGGCAACAAATCAGTCACCTACGGCATCGAATGTTGCGAATGGAGAGATCTTTACTGTTACCGGAACGAATGCAAATGGCTGCACAGGCTCGGGAACAACAACTGTTACCTTACTGAATGCACCAAGTGCAAACAACCTAACTCCTACGGTTTGTGAATCTGTTTTGGGATCCGGCACTGCTTCTGGGATTGATTTAATAGCAAATAATGCTTTAATTAGTTCGGATGCGGGTGTTACACTTACATGGTATTCTGATCCTGCTTTAACGACATTGGTTAATACACCATCCAATGCTACTGTATCGAATGGTCAAGTTTTTTATGTAAATGTTGAACTTGGGTCATGCAGTGCTGTCGGAACTGTTACATATACTGTTACTTCTACGATTACATTAGTAAACCCCGCAGATGTAATGTGTGAATCTCCAGCTGGTTCAGGAGGTTTTGACGGATATGACCTAACTTCCTTAAATTCTTCTGTTTATTCTGGTAGTGGAACTACAACTTATTCATGGTTTGCTTCTGATATGGTTACACCTGTTGGAACACCAAACAATGTTACAATTACCTCGTCATCTGCTTATTACGTTAGTGTAGCTGATGGAAACTGTTCAAATGGAATTGCTGTAACCTTTACAGTAAATGCAGCAGTGCCGGCAGATGCTCCTTCCCCGGTATTGTCTTGTGATACTTATGTGCTGCCAGTTTTATCTCCAGGCAACAATTATTATACTGCAACAAATGGAGGTGGTACAATGCTCAATGCAGGAGATATTTTAACGGCAGATCAAAACTTATTTATCTATACTCAAACAGGTGGTTCGCCCAATTGTACAGATGAAAACAGTTTCACAATTACAATTAATACGACTCCAATAGCAGATGATCCGCTGCCTGTGACGGAGTGTGACTCGTATGTACTTCCTGTGCTTACATCTGGAAATTATTTTATATCCGCAGGTGGAACAGGAACACAATTGACTGCAGGAAATGTTGTGAATAGTACACAAACAATCTATGTGTTTGCTGAAACAGGAACATCACCTAACTGTACTGATGAAAATAGTTTCTTAATAACAATAAACGATACGCCAACCCCAGATAATCCAGCTGATGCTGTAAATTGTGATGGTTACATTTTACCTCCATTGACTGTTGGTAGTTACTACGCTGGCCCAGGTGCCACTGGAACTAATTATATAGTTGGGGATACGCTTTATTCGAGTCAATTGGTTTATGTTTACGCTGAATCAGGAACTACACCGAACTGCTTGGCTGAAAATAGTTTTCAGGTTACGGTAAATAATACTCCACCAGCTCCAATCGCTGCGAATGATTCTACCTATTGCTCATCATATGAGTTGGCACCAATGACCGTTACAGGAACGGGTGGTGTTTTCACTTGGTATACAGACGCATTATTGTCGAATCAACTAGGTGTTGGCCCAACGGCAACTCCGAATCAAGTAAATGGGACATCCGTTTATTATGTCACGGAAACAGTTAATGGTTGTATGGGACCAGCAGATGCGGTAACAATTATAATTGAGGATTGTGAAATTATAGTTCCAACTGCGTTTACGCCAGATGATGACAATGCAAATGATGTTTGGGAAATTGTCGGATTGGATGAAATTTACAAAGACAACCAAGTATTTGTTTACAACCGTTGGGGAGGACTAATCTATCAATCTGAAAAAGGAAAGTATTCGACTAAACCTTGGGACGGTACTTACAATGGCGAAAAAATGCCTGTTGCATCATACTACTTTATAATCGATTTCAACGACGAAGATTTCAAGCCTGCAAAAGGTATTGTTTCTATCGTTCTTGATAAATAATAACTGCTATGAAAAAGATTTTACTAATTATTACGAGTTGTATTGTCGGGGTTGCATTTTCACAGCAAAACCCGCAGTATAGTCAGTACATGAGAAATCAGTACATGATTAATCCTGCATCCGCTGGAGTGTATGATTTTGTTGATGTTACAATGTCTGGAAGATGGCAGTGGTTGGGATTCGGTGATGAACCTAGAACAGCATATTTGTCAATTACGTCACCAATTAGCTCCAAACCAAAGGTGAAGTACAATCCAGCGTTACGTATATCAGAGGGTCCAGTGAGGAATCCAGAAATTAAAACAGGAAAATTGAAACATGCGTTTGGTGGTCAATTGATAGCTGATCAATATGGCGCCTTCAGAAAAATGCAGGCGGCTGGAACCTATGCGTTGCATTTACCAGTTACGAAAACGTATAACTTATCCTTTGGTGTAAGACTTGGTTTGTCGAATAACTCATTCTTATCCGACAAGGCACAGGTTTTGAATATGTTAGATCCATCTATGAATTATACAGATAATACTTACAATAATTTTACTGCGAAGCAATCAAGCAAATACATTATGGATCTAGGGGCAGGGCTTTATTTCTACTCTAATAAATCTTTCTTTGGAATTGCTGCGGACCAATTGACCAAAGATATGGTCGAATTTGGTCAGGGAACTGCAAATTTTAATAGTCAGAGACATTTGAATGCGACGGCTGGGTATAAATTTAATTTGAATCAGAACCTGACATTAATGCCTTCTGTATTGATGAAATTTATGAGTCCTGCGCCTGTTTCAATTGATGGTTCTTTACAACTCGAATACAAAGAATGGCTATGGACTGGACTTTCGTACCGTCATAAAGATGCAATAATTGCAATGGCGGGATTAAATATTAACAACAAATTCAAATTTGGATATTCCTATGATTTTTCACTTTCAAGATTTAATAATTTGAGCAGTGGAGGGCATGAAATAGTGCTTGGATTAATGCTAGGAAGATAATATATCAGGAAAAAGACATGACTATGAATTACAAATTTACTTGCTTAATTGCCTTGAGCTTTATATCATTTTTTGGAAATGCTCAATTTTGGGATTTTGCTGACATAAAAAAATTGCCTGGGACTGTAAACACAGTTGATGGAGAAGAAAGTATTCCAGTTTTTTCCAAGGATAGTTCCGTATTGTATTTTGTTCGAACTTACGACCCAGCTGCTGTTGGTGGGGAGACTGATCAAGATATTTGGTTTAGTAAAAAAGGTGCTGATGGAAGTTATGGTGAGTGCAAGCCATTGAAAAGCATTAATAACAAATACAATAACGCGGTACTTGGACTTAGCACTTCAGGATCTACAATGTACGTGTTGAACGCTTATGAAGGTAAAAAGGATTTTGTAAAAGGTCTTGCAGTTTCAAATCAAAACGGTGCAGATTGGAGTTCACCAGTAGAACTAGAAATTCCAACGTTGGATATTGAAGGTGATTACTACGGTTTCCATGTTAATAAAACAGAAGATGTAATATTGATCTCCTATTTAGGTCCAAATTCAAAAGGACTTGAGGACCTCTATTTTAGTAAAAAACAAGGAGGTGTTTGGACAGCTCCTGTAAACATGGGGAGTGTTTTGAATACTACTGGATTTGAAATTTCTCCATTCCTCTCTAAAAATAGTGATACACTCTATTTTTCAAGTAATGGTCATGGAGGTTTGGGAGATGCAGATATTTTTTATGCTGTTCGTTTGGATGATTCTTGGACGAATTGGTCAAAGCCAAAGAATCTTGGTGAAAAAATAAACTCTCCGAAATTCGATGCCTATTTTAGCTACTCTTCCAACCAAATTTATTGGTCAAGTAACCGTGATGGTGTGCGCAGTGATATTTACATGACGTATGCATTAACTCCACCACCACTTAAGGTGTCTTGTAAAGGATTTGATGTGTCTGTGTTTGGTGGCTCTGACGGCCGCTTGGAGGCAACACCAAATGGTGGACAAGGTATGATAACTTATTCGTGGTCAAATGGGTCGTCAATGGAAGATCCGAATGGCGTTGTAAAGGGTGAATACACTGTAACGGCCAAAGATGCTTTAGGTCAAATTGCAACGTGTAAATGTCAGGTTAACGAACCACTGCCGCCAGTTACAGAAAATCTTGAGTTGAAGCACTATTTTGATTACAATGGTAACAAGCTTACTGTTGAGGAAGGTAAATTATTGGACTTCGTTTCCAAGTTAGAAACACAATTGAACAATGGTAGAGAGAAGGTGACTATTAAAATATGGTCATCTGCTTCATATGTGCCTACAGCAACTTTTAGAACGAACGATAAATTAGCAAAATCCAGAGCTGACAAAATTAAAGGTGAATTAGCAGGATACTTTAAAGCTAAAAACTTGTCGTCTAAAGTGAATATTGAAGTGGTTTCTTCGATTGTTCAAGGTCCGAAATATGAGAAGGATTTTGAAAACACAGAAAAGTATCATGAATTTCAATACATTGAATTGAAGACAGAATAATATTAAAGTATAATAAAATAAAGCCGCTTTCTTAATTTAGTAAGCGGCTTTATTTTTTAGAACAGCTTCTATAACTTGCCAAACTTGCATTGCTGAATTATCCCAATTGAATTTTTTTCCTCTTTCCAATCCGGAAGCCTTTAGGTGCGCACGCAGAGGTTCATCTGTTGAGATAAGTTCTAATTTCTGAGCAATATCAATTACGCTAAACGGGTCACAATAAATTGCAGCATCTCCGGCCACTTCTGGCAGCGATGTTTTATCTCCACTAATAATTGCTGTTCCACACTTCATTGCCTCAACGAGTGGTATGCCAAAACCTTCGAAATAAGGGACAAAAGTAAGTGCTTCTGCGGCTGCCATTAACTTTGATAGTTCGTTAATATTAAGGTGTCCTGTAAAGTGAATTTCACTTTTAATTTGATCGGAAACTTTCAGCTGAAAAGCTTTGTTTTTCCATAATGAAGATCCAACAACAACTAACTGATGCTCTGCTTTTGTTTTCTGTTTAAAAAGTACAAATGCTTCGATTAAACGTGCGACATTTTTTCTAGGATGTAATGAGCCGACAAATAAGAAATAGGGCTTATTATATGAATATTTGGCTTTGATGGAGGATTGTTCAGTTTCGTTTATTGGAACAAATACATCGGAGGCACCGTTCCAAATAGCTGTTATTTTTTGCGGAGAAAT
The DNA here is from genome assembly GCA_044341975.1 of Crocinitomicaceae bacterium. Taxonomy (GTDB): domain Bacteria; phylum Bacteroidota; class Bacteroidia; order Flavobacteriales_D; family Crocinitomicaceae; genus M0103. Next base: position 23,625 of record JBIIQP010000015.1, on the reverse strand, counting down.
TTTATACGTCTCAACAATATCTTGTTTTGAATATTCAGAAACTGTAATAATCTGTGTGGCTTTCTTTGCAAATAGAGGAAAGAAATACCTCAAATACGCTCTTGCAGACCAAGGCAAGTCTTTCGGAAAATGCTCGAAATTGATATCGTGAATTACACTAATTTGCGGTGTATTAGACAAAAGCGAAAGATAACCATCGGGTGAAAAAAACACATCAGCTTTCACTTTTTTCAGTGCTCTACGAACAGCAAATTCAAACCAGTAAATAAATAAAACCGGATGTCTTGCTGGAGGATTAAGCACGATCGGGGTCACGTTCGACGCGAAGATAAATTTGGGGTCATATGGTCTGTCAAAGAAGAAAATGAATTCGTGCTCAGGATGTTGTTCAACTAATCGTTTGGTAATCTCATAAGTGTACCAACCGAAACCCTCCATTTTGCCTGAAAGTAAAAAGCGGGTGTTGACAGCAATTTTCATTTTTAAAAATTGAGAATATAATTGGAACGTTTTTCTTTACCGATTGTTGTTGAAGGACCATGTCCGCAGTATACGACAGTATCTTCAGGCAATGTAAACATTGTATTAAAAATAGATTGTTTCAAGGTTTCTAAATCCCCGCCTGGTAAATCAACTCTACCAAAACTACCATTGAACAAGACATCTCCGTTGATAACGAAATTATTCTCCTTACTGAAAAATACAACATGTCCCGGCGCATGACCTGGTGTAAATAACACTCCGAGCTTTATACCGCCGAATTCGAGTTGTTCTCCACCCTGAAGTAAAAAATCTGGTTGAGGTGAAGATTCATATCCTTGAAAACCATAAACATGCGCATAACTATCTATGGCGTTCAGTGTTGGCAGATCCTTTTCGTGCAAATAATAGGGGCATTGAAAAGTTCGTTTTACAAAGGCATTTCCCAATACATGATCAATGTGTGCGTGGGTGCCGAGTAATGCTTTAACGTTGAGATCATTGTCTTCAATGAATTGTACCAACTCATTTTGCTCCTGTCGATCATAACAACCCGGGTCAATAATCACACAGTTTTTAGCTGTGTCAAATAGCAAATAGGTGTTCTCTTGAAATCCGTTGAAAGTAAATGTGACGACTGTTGTTTTCATTGTAAAAGAATTGCTTCAAATTTACGGCTATTTTCGAGAGAAATCTTAAGGCATTGTTTTTGTCAAGCAATGTTTATATTTGCCAAAAAAAGATTATGAAATACGTTTTTATTTTGTTGATCACCTTGATCGCTGTGAGTTGTGGTGTAAAAGTTCCATATGATAATAGTATACGAGATGAATTCAATCTCAATTCTACTGACAAGATTAAAAAGGTTCAGTTCTTCACCTCGGCAACGATTATTATGGAGAAAAGTAAACAATCCGGAAATCAAGGAACTGCGGATGATGGAGCACTAGTTACAAACTCAAGTAAGGAACAAGACAGAGTAATAATACCTATCAATACAAAATGCGTATTTGAAAATTTCGGACCGAATGGTGAATTGATGGTGCGTTTTGAAGTTGGAGTCGGCAAAACTATTTCGTTTGCAGTTCGCCAAAATCAATCCTCTACAAAGTATTATTTAGTGGCTGATTGGACACAAGAGAAGGGTGGAAAATTGAATTACGGCAATGAACCATATTTTGCAACGTCCACAAGTGGAAATGCCTACTTAATGGTAAAACGTAAAAACTTACAAAAAACAAAAAGAAAAGATAGAGTAGTAAAAGGAATGAAAGTATAGTTTGTTTCTACAAATTCTTTCAAAGGCCGTTTAATTAAACGGCTTTTTTGTTTACTTTAAATTAACATAATAACAACATTACAGGAGTTTAAAATGTTGATTTTTGCAAGATGAACTTAATCAATCGGGAATTAAGCTGGCTTAGTTTTAATGAGCGTGTTCTGCAAGAAGCAATGGACACGCGTGTGCCGACGATAGAACGCATGCGTTTTCTAGGGATTTACTCAAATAATTTGGATGAATTTTTTCGTGTTCGCGTTGCCAATCTTCGCAGGATGATTGCAGTTAAGAAGAAACAGGTGGATGGATTCAAAGGCACCCCTACTGAACTTTATACCCAAATCCGTAAAACAGTTTTGGTTCAACAAGAAAAATTTGAACTGGCATACAAGCAGATTTTTGAAGAGTTAGCTCAATCAGGTATTTTTCAAGTTGACGAAAATTCAGTACAAGAAGCACACAAAAAAGAACTTGAATCATTTTTTGAATTGAAACTTAAGCATGCTATTGTTCCAATCATGTTGGATAAAAAGGCACCTTTTCCAAAACTAAAAGATTCGAGTATTTACCTAGCTGTAAAGATTGTTTCAGAGAAAGACAAGAAAACAAAATTTGCATTGATTCAAATACCTCCTGGTTTTTCCAGATTTTATTTGATGAAGGATAGAAAAAATGATTATGTCATATTGTTGGATGATGTGATTCGTTTGAACCTTGAGAAAATCTTTTCAATTTTCAACTTTCAAAAAATAGAAGCATATACCTTTAAATTTACGAGAGATGCCGAGTTGGATTTAGATGATGATATCTCCGTTTCATTCCTAGAAAAAATTGAAAAGAGTTTAAAGCAACGCAGGCTAGGTAAACCAGTTCGATTTGTATACGATGAACGGATGCCCAAGGATTTACTTGATCATTTGTTGAAAGCACTCGGACTTAGATTAGGTGTGAATACGATTCCAGGAGGGAAGTACCACAATTTTAAAGACTTTATGTCTTTTCCCTCTTTCGATAAAAAACGCTTGCTGTTTAAACCACAACCCCCAAATACACACCCGCATTTGGAAGGACACCGGAGTTTAATTAAACAAGTTCTGAAAAAGGATGTCATGCTTAATTTTCCATATCAGCGCTTTGATTATGTCGTCGATCTTTTAAGGGAAGCTGCGATAGATCCTTTTGTATCTGCAATCAAAATAAATATTTATCGTGTTGCATATCATTCACAGGTGATGAATGCCTTAATGGCCGCCGTTTTTAATGGAAAAAAAGTTACCGTAATCCTTGAATTGCAAGCCCGATTTGATGAGGAACACAATCTTTATTGGGCCAACCTTTTAAAAGAGAATGGTGCTAAAGTAATTTATGGCATTCAGGATTTGAAAGTGCATTCGAAATTGATGCAAATAACAAGAAAGGATGAGGGCGCCGAACAATTGATTACGTATATTGGAACCGGTAATTTCAATGAACGATCTTCGTTGATTTATAGTGATCTTGGAATATTTACAAAAGATCCGGGCATATCTAAAGAGGTGCAAAGGGTGTTTCGTTTAATGGAAAATAGCCTTGAAAGGCCTCTTTTTAAGCATTTAATGGTTTCCCCATTTAATACGCGCAGAAAAATTACTCAATTGATTGATCAGGAAATAAATCATGCCAAAAATGGTAAAAAAGGATTTATTCGAATCAAACTCAACAATGTTACCGACCGAAAAATGATTGAAAAATTATACGAGGCGAGTACTGCGGGAGTAAAAATTCAAATGATTGTCAGAGGTATTTGTTCTTTGATTCCTGGTGTAAAACACCTGAGTGAAAATATAGAAGTAATTAGCATTGTCGATCGTTACCTTGAACATTCACGTTTCATGATTTTTGGGAACAATGGTCAACCACACTATTTCATTACTTCGGCGGATTGGATGGAACGAAATTTAGATAAAAGAGTGGAGGTCGGATGTCCTGTTTATTCGCCAGAAATTCGTAAAGAAATTGATTTATTGTTTGATTACCAGTGGAAAGGAAGTGTTAAATCACGCTTGATCAGAAAAGATCTTGTGAACCAATATCGTCCTGCAATTAACGGAAAACCGTTCCATGCACAATTAGAAACGTTTAAGTATTATAGCCGCAAGGCCAAAATTATTTGACGTTAATACTGATCCATTTTGATTTGTCAAAAGTTACGGCAGCACTTTGAAAAGAGGGAGCACTAAAAGTTTCTCTGGCATTGTTGGAAAAACCATATTTTTCAACTGGTACCCCAAGCATATTTTTATCCAGTATTCCATTCCGATTGCGATCATGAAATACTGCAATGGCATAAGACCCTTTTTCCAAATTCTCAAAAGTGATTTTCGCAACACCATTCTCAATGACGACAACCTTACCAATGAATTGTTTATTGATTTCAGGCCATTTATCCTGAGGACGATATACTCCTATAAAAGCCTTGCCCTCGTTGCTAGAGAATCCATTCACTTGTACAGTGAGGGAGAGGTTGCTTTTTTCGGCAGCGGAAGTTAAACTGAATACAAGTAAAAACAATAAAAGTGATTTCATGCTTTATTTAACAATTAAGAATTATTTTGGTTTATTTAAGAATGAATTTAATTGAAGGCATTACTAGAATTCTTGATTCATCGCAGCATAAATAGTAACTTTGAATTCGAATGGAAAAGAACAAAACGATTCTCATTACAGGGGGATGTGGTTACATCGGTTCGCACACTGTTGTTGAGCTAGTTAAGGCAGGATATACTCCTATTATTGTCGACGATTTTCGCAATGCAAATCGTATAGTGGTGGCTGGATTAACCGAAATTATTGGTTTTACACCTCCGATTCATGAAATTGATGTTTGCAATGCATCGCTCATGGAGAATCTTTTTCAACACTATTCCTTTTCTGGAATCATCCATTTTGCAGCCTATAAAGCAGTGGGGGAATCTGTTCAAGAACCTTTGAAATATTACCATAACAATATTGAAGGACTGTCTGTGATTTGCTCATTGGCATTGAAATACAAGGTTCCAAATTTTGTGTTTTCATCTTCTTGCACCGTTTATGGTGAACCGCAAGGGTTAAAAGAGGTTACAGAAAATACACCGAAAGTTCAACCAAGTTCTCCTTATGGGTACACGAAACTTGTTGGAGAGCAACTCATTGAAGATGTTCAGCGCGTAAATCCAGATTTTAGAGTAATCAACTTGCGATATTTTAATCCGGTTGGAGCCCATCCTTCAGCATTGATTGGTGAATTTCCTCTCGGAAGACCAAACAATTTGTTCCCATTTGTAACACAAACTGCAATTGGTAAGCAAGAATGTTTGACAATCAATGGAAATGATTATCCAACAGTGGATGGAACGTGCGTTCGAGACTATATTCATGTTTGTGATTTGGCCGAAGCACATGTTCAAGCCATTGCATTCTTAGAAGCCCAAAATGGAGCATGTATCGAAGCAATCAATATAGGTACTGGAAAAGGAACAAGTGTTTTGGAAGTCATTCATCTTTTTGAAGAAAATACAAGCGAAAAATTAAATTGGAAATTTGGCCCAAGAAGAACTGGTGATGTAATAGAAATTTATGCAAATGCTCAAAAATCAAAAGACTTACTAAGCTGGACGCCCAAATTCACTGTGTCGGATGCAATTCTTCATGCATGGAAATGGGAAAAACACCTTCAAAAGAATGAGTAGATTCATTTTGATAGCACTTATTTCTTTTTTAGGATTATACAGCTTTGCGCAGTACAATTCTGAACCGAATCTTATTTCACGTTACAAACCTGGAGTAATGTTTCATTATACCGGATTAAGACCTGCAGAAGCCGAAAAGGCTCAAAAATATGATCGACTGGTTTTTGATATTACTTACAACGATTGGATGGGCGATATACAGGCATTTAATAATCGTTGGTCCTCAATAGGGTTAAACACAAATTTTTTATTCGATATTCCATTGACAAAGAAGGGCACAGTATCTATTGGAACTGGTATCAGACAGAGTTTTTTTAAAACAGAGAACTTATCCAATCAATTTTTAGCCGATCCTTCCAATAATTTTACAGTCCTTACAAATTCCTTATCAACGTCAGGGATAAAAAAGAGACTGCTTTGTGGAAATGCAATAGGGGTACCTTTTGAATTGCGATTTCGAACGAAAGGTTGGAAGCATGTCAAGTTGCATGTAGGTGGTGTTGTTGCATATCAATGCAATATATATTCTAAAACAATTTACAACGGAGCCACGCAGATTGAAGGTGGGCTCTATAAAAACTACGATTTTGCAGATATTAATCGTTTGGCACTTTCCACACATGTTCGTTTAGGCATCCGCAATTGGGCAATCTATGGTTCATATGGGATTAATTCTCTTTTCTCAAATCGATCAAGTGCCGAGCTTCGATTATTTCAACTTGGAGTTAGTGTTTCTTTGTTCTGACGTATGATATTTATTGATACCCATACTCATCTTTTTTCACCATCATTTAATGAAGATAGAACTGATGCAGTGCAAAGAGCCATCAATGCTGGAGTTGACAAATTGTTGCTTCCAAATATTGATGTTGATTCCATTTCTTCTATGTATGATTTGTGCAATCAGTTTCCAGAGAACTGTTTTCCTATGATGGGCCTACATCCGGGATCTGTTGATGAAAATTGGGAGAAAAATTTGCTGGTGATAAAGGAACATTTGTTTACCCGCAAGAATCTCGCTGTTGGAGAAATTGGAATGGATCTTTATTGGGATAAAACATTTCAGGATGCCCAAGCACAGGCCTTTCGGCAGCAAATTAGTTGGGCAAAGGAGTTGAAATTGCCTATCATTATCCATGCGCGTGAAGCGTTTGAAGAAATTTTTGACATTGTAGATGAATTGAACGATGACAGTTTACGGGGTATTTTTCATTGTTTTACTGGTACGCTTGAACAAGCTCAAAAAATCCAGGAATATGGTGGGTTTATGTTGGGATTAGGAGGAGTATTAACATACAAAAAGTCGGGATTGGATGAGGTGGTAAAAGATATTCCTCTTGATATGATTGTTTTGGAAACGGATTCACCTTACTTGCCGCCAACTCCTCATAGAGGCAAGAGAAATGAAAGTGCTTATTTGATTCACATTGCTGAAAAACTTGCTGAAATAAAGCAAATGAAATTGACCGAAGTAGCTGAAATTACGACTGCAAATGCCCGTCGAATGTTTAACTTGATTGATCTATGAGTAAAAAACCCAGCATATTGATTATTTATACCGGCGGAACAATCGGTATGATTAAAGATCAGGAAACAGGTCAGTTGAAAAGCTTCGATTTCAACCATATATATAAGCATGTTCCTGAAATCCATCGATTGAACGTTGAGTTAACAACGCTGAGTTTCGAGAATCCAATAGATTCTTCAGAAATGAATCCGCTGTATTGGCAGCAAATGGCTCAGATTGTGCATGACAACTATTCAAAGCATGATGGTTTTGTTATTTTACACGGTTCAGATACAATGGCATTCTCAGCTTCAGCGCTGAGTTTTATGCTGCAAGGACTAAAGAAACCAGTAATATTTACAGGCTCACAATTGCCAATCGGGACCATTCGCACAGATGGGAAAGAAAATTTAATCACGGCTATTGAAATTGCTGCGGACAAAGATAAACAAGGACAGTCTATTGTTCAGGAGGTGGCAGTTTATTTCGAATATTCCTTGTATAGAGGTAACCGAAGCTCTAAAATTTCAGCAAATCAGTTCGAGGCATTTTCTTCTCCAAACTATGCGGAACTTGCCAAAGCGGGAGTCAATATTGAATACAATTTTGATAAATTGTTTAGGACTTCTCTCACAGATTTGGTCTACAATCCAAAAATGAGTTCACGAGTTGCTTTGTTAAAGATTCATCCCGGGTTTCCTGTTAAAGCGTATGCTAGTTTGTTTGACAGAAAGGAAACTGATGCAATTGTTTTGGAGACATTTGGATCGGGGAACGCACCAAGTGATGAGACCTTCCGAAAGTTTATAAAAAACTACATCGAAGAAGGGGGCATTATATTAAATATTACACAATGTAGTTCCGGCTCTGTCCAGCAAGGAAAATACCAAACGAGTTCTTTTTTTAGTAGTGTGGGAGTCATTAGTGGAAATGATTTAACAACAGAGGCCGCACTCACTAAAATGATGCACATACTTGCTTTAGAATTTGATATTGAATCAGTTATTCGCATGCTTGATAAAGATTTATGCGGGGAAGTGACGTGTTCTTGATAAGAACTTTTAGCTAAGTCCATAAAAAAATCCCAAGCGTATTAAACTTGGGATTTTTTGCAGAGAGGAAGAGATTCGAACTCTCGATACGGTTACCCGTATACTACCTTTCCAGGGTAGCTCCTTCAACCACTCGGACACCTCTCTAAATTATGGGAGACGAAAGTAATAAAAATATTTGATATTGAATTTCGGTCGTCTCGAGTATAGTTTTGGGTAATTTTGTGGTATGTTAAACTTTGAAATCATTAATCCTACTAGGATTGTTTTTGGAAAAGATCAATTGGATCGACTTCCAGTTTTAATCAATGAATTCTCTGCTTCAAAACGCATTTTATTGGCTTATGGAGGAGGAAGTATAAAAGCCAATGGCCTGTTTGATCGGGTTATGGAAAAATTGCACGAATTCAACGTTATAGAATTTGGTGGAATCGAAGCAAATCCACAATTCGAAACACTGATGAAAGGGGTTCGAGCCGGAGCGCAGCGGAGACTGGCGCAGCAACTTCCTTTCTGGGATCATGCAATAATCCTTTGTTTAGCTTTGTCAAAAGCCCCAATCAATAAAAAAGTTTGTTCCCCAATAAGTCATTGTCCTTGAGGGTTGCTAAAAATGCCTTTATTGCTGTTTTTTCATCTTCCGTCAAAGAAATCCCATTAATTAATGACGGATCCAATGTTGGGGAGTCTACAATCCCGTGTGAGTAATGGTCCAATACCTGATCAAGCGTCCAGAATCGTCCATCATGCATGTAAGGATAAGTTAAGGTCACATTCCTCAAGGAAGGAACTTTGAATTTTCCTTTATCATTATCATCAAATGTGATCTTTGCTCTTCCAAGGTCATTAAAAACAGAATCCAAACCATTATTAATAAACCCGTAGTTTGTAAAAAGTGGTTCTGTATGACACGAGGCACATTTTGATTGAAAGACACCATACCCTGTAGATTCTAGCGAGGAAAAAGTGGCTTTTCCCTGTCGAACTTTATCGTATTTGGAATTACAGGAAATAATCATTGACATATAAACGGTTAAAGCACGTAGCATTGCTTGATCATTAATTGTACTTAAACCATAGGCTTCTTTGAATAAAAAGCGGTATTCTCCATTGGCATTTAGTTTTGAAACAACATTTGCCATCGTTTCTTTCATTTCAACAGGGTTGGTAATGGGTGCCACAGAAAACACCTCGATATGGTTTACACCGCCATCCCACATGAAACTAGGAGACCAAATCATATTAGCAATTGAGGGTGAATTTCTGTTACCTAAAGCGCCATTCACGCCGGCGCTGAAAGAAACATTATGGTCAGCAAAACCATGACTTTGAGCGTGACAGGAAGCACATGAAATAGTGCCGTCTTTGGATAGATTTTTGTCGAAAAAGAGTTTTTTACCTAACGCAAAGCGTTGAGCATTAACCTCGTTATTTTGAAAGGTATAAACAGGTTCAGGAAAATAGGAAGGATAATTTACAGTTAATTCACCGTAAATTATCGTGTCTTTTTTACAGGCAAGAAGTGCAGTTAACAGTGCAAAAATGATGATAAGTCTCATAAAGGAAAAAGCGCAGCCTCGATAGAGGCTGCGCTGCCAATTTATTCTACAATATGGTCAAAATTAAATCCGTTATGGAAATCAGTAGCCATTTGGTATGACAAAGCTCCTGGCATCATTACCGAGCTTGTACCAGCACAACTTCCGGATGTGCACCATGTCATAGCAGTGTTTACATCAAAGTGTACTTCGCTCGTTTTGTCTTTTGTTACAGTTAGTGGATTCGAGAATGTTACGCTTTTCGATGCAACAACATTATACTGACCTGTAAAACCTCCAAGATGGAAAGCAAAGTTGCCCGTAGAAGATTGAGGTGATTGTCCTTCAGCTTTTATCATAACATAACCAGTCGACCAACTCCAAAACATATCGTTTGAAGCAGCTAATGCCCCGGTTTGTGCTCCTGAAACATTTCGAAGACTATCTACCCCGAGCACATAGCTTATTTCAACGTATTCTCCAGCTGGAACTGAACCTAGACTCAAGGAAGTCGAAGCATCATTCGATAGATCCACAAGGAAATAGCTTTCTGGATGTTTCCACCATGTACCGTCTGCCTTTTTCAATCTGAAATTGGAAATATAGTATTTGTAGGTGGTGAAAGACATATTATCCCCATTCATCGGGTGAACATAAGAGGTGTTCATTTCGAATTTGTCGCTTTCTATTCCCCAGTGATGGAATAATTTAACTTTCACTTGACCATTTCCAGAGGTTGTTTCAGGAACAGGATCTTTTTTACAAGATGTTAAAGTGGTTGCAACTAAAGTAAACGCAACGAATAAATAAGTTAATTTAAGTTTCATATTAAAATGTTTTAAGTTTTTAATTAAGAATTTTACTGTAAAGCAACAGCTTGAATAGTTTTCGAAGTTTTATTACCGTCATGATCCAATTCTACCTCTACTTTGACTTCAATGTTTGAAGTTGAGGTCACATTATTCAGCCAATGCTCATGGATGGCATAAGAATCACTGTGGTTAGTTGCTGTTCCTGTGTAAAGAACTGCCCCAGATGTTTTATTCGTGATACTTAAGGTATACCCATGAAGCTCACCGGTTCCAGTGATTGTTCCCTCTATGTGAAGATTGTCTCCATTAAGAATACTGTCATTAGCAACAGGTTCATTGAAGGTAATAGTTGCCGTAGGGGTTTCTTCTTTTTTACATGCAGAGAACAGCATAACAGTTGCTGAAATCATGAGAACGCTAAATAGCATTTTTTTCATTTTTATTTTGTTTTAATCAGATAATTGATACCCAGCTGGATTGCACCATTGCTTCTCACATTACCCTTGTTCAATGATTGAACGAATGGTAGATTGATTTGAGATGTTACCAGCCATTTCCGGGTTAAATAATTCACATTTATTCGGATACCAGTAGTATAACCCGAATTATTATTACTTCCCAACTCTTGGTATGCAGATACACTTTTATCAAAATGATCGAAATACCCACCAAATGCATAAAGCAATCGGTTTCCTTTTATACTCGTGTAATGTGTCAGTTGGGCACTGGTAGAAAAGGTGTTTCCGAAACGAAAACCAAATTCATTTTCAGTTTTCGTGGAGTAACTCGCATCACTTTGTAACGTACGACGCCCTTTAAGTCGCTGAACAAAATTGTACATAAACAATCCGTCCAAAGCTCCCGTGCCTGGATACAAGTTTTGAAATCCGCTGGAAGAGGATTCGTATTTTCCAAAAGGAAATTTTACTCCAGATCCAAAAGAGAGGAACGTCTGTGTTGATCCGCTGGTATCCTTTTTGTCCAATAGTACTGCATTTATCAAAGTATAGGGGTCTCCTACTCCGGAAAAAACATCCCGTCCCAGGTCTCTTTGCTGCACAGCGAACTGTATTGGGAAAGCGCCGATGAACTGAATTCTCTTCCCCAATTGTATTCGGGTGTAAATTTCCTGATAAAGGACGTATTCTCTGGAATGTCGTATACCATTCAAATAGGAAGTTGACATTCGATTACCAGAGCGAATTCCAATAAGGTGAAAACGTTCATTTAAAAGCATTCCTGCTGATACATTGCTTCCTATGCCCCCACAGATATCGCAGGAATTGGCATAATTTGAAGAAAGCAACAGCATAATTAAACTGATGAGTATCTTCATTTTGTAAATTATTGATGGTCAATTAAAAAGACGATCAACAACTCGGTGGATGAAAAATGGAGGGATAAGGTTCGTAAATGTAAAGATCAGTGTGATTTGCGGTTGGGATGTTCATATTCGAAATCACTGTGGTTATTTCGATAGGGTTGAAAAGTGAGATAGTCACATCCGAATCTTCCAAGGCTTTGATCTTTTGAAGGGAATGGGATTGCAGGTCTTTTTTGGTTTGAAGCTGTTCGTCCGCCACTCTCAATTTTTTGGCCAGGTAACATTTACCACTACAATGAAGTTCAGGTCTGTTTTTGTTCTCGCATTCAAGGGCGACGATCTCTTTTTGATTACTGTAAAAATGGATCTGCCATAAACAAGTATAGATGAGCTTGCTCATGAACAAAAGGATTAACCCGGAAACAAATACCGATCTCACTGCACAAAGGTAAAAAACATTTATTGAAATGAATGCAGTACACTCTTACACTTTGTTTATCCAATGGGATCGATTCAGTATTTTTGCCCTATGCTGAATTTTGAGATCATCAACCCAACACGGATCATTTTTGGTAAGGACCAACTCGATCGACTTCCCGCCCTTCTATCTGAAATCGCACCAAACAAAAAGGTGCTTCTTGCTTATGGAGGTAGCAGCGCTGAACGGATCGGACTTTTGAATCGGATCAGAGAGAAACTTCACGGATTTGAACTCACCGAGTTCGGAGGAATTGAAGCCAATCCGGAATTTACAACCTTGATGAAAGGAGTCGGCTTGGCTCAAGAAAAGAGGGTGGAGGCTATTTTGGCGATCGGCGGAGGTTCTGTGATTGATGGTGTGAAGTTTATGACAGGTGCTTTCTTTTACGAAGGAGATGCCTGGGACGTTTTAGTTAGAAAGGAAGGATGTGTTTTTGAAAAGGCGTTGCCATTTGGTACAGTGTTAACGCTTCCTGCAACAGGTTCTGAAGCAAACTCTGGAGCAGTAGTCAGTCGTTCTGAATTAAAAGAAAAACGGGCCATGGGTGGGCCACTTTTTTTTCCAAAATTCTCATTCCTCGATCCCACTGTAGTTGCTTCGTTACCGGAACGGCAGATAGCGAATGGGATTGTTGATGCCTTTGTGCATACGCTCGAACAATACCTTACGTATCCAACGGATAACCTCTTACAGGAACGTCAGGCAGAGGCGATTTTGTCCACCTTGATCGAGATTGGACCGAAAGTCATTGCAGATCCAAAAGATTACGTTTTAGCCTCAAACCTGATGTGGTGTGCCACTCACGCTCTCAATGGAAATTTGCGTTGCGGTGTACCTACAGACTGGGCCACACACATGATCGGCCACGAATTAACCGCATTCTTTGGGATAGATCACGCCCGCACACTGGCTATCATCGGACCTCGATTGTATGAAGAACAATTTAGTAACAAAAAGGAAAAACTGGCACAGTATGGCAAACGCGTCTGGAATCTTCAGGGAACCGACGAAGAATGTGCTCGCCAAGCAATAGAAAGGACAGAAGCATTTTTTCATGCATTAGGAATCAAAACCCACATCTCCGAATATTCGTCAGAATACAATGGACTTCCTGAAAAGATCCGTTTGCGTTTTGAAGAGCGCGGTTGGATTGCCATGGGCGAACGTCAGTCGATCACGCCGGAAGTTGTGGAAAGAATTGTAACTTCTGCGTTGTAATGTCACTTAGTTCGCTATTTAAACTGCGCGAACAGCCAACAGAAGAGATCATTTCGCTTCTTGAGCAAACCACGTTGGGTACTAACGGAGCGAGGTACCGACATTTAGATACAAGAAATCGTATTCTTGAGGCAGATAATCCTCTTTTTCTGTCGATTGAAAGAAATAATAAAATACTTGGAAATGTCACCTTTTGTCGACGTGGTAAAACTTGGTATATCAGGTATTTCGCCTTTCAACAAATGCTTCAATCTAGTAATCGCCCAAAGGAAACTCAAAAGTCTAATTCTCACTTAAAACAGCAGTTGAGGTTCTTTTTTGATGAACAATTTCAGTCTGAAGTTGAAACAATGTATGCGTACATCGATCCAAAAAATGACCGCAGTAAATGGATGAGTCAAAATTTTGGATTTCATAAAATTTCCACTTTGGCAACCCAAAGTTTCAGCCGTATCTATCCCAAAAAATCAGCTAGGTTAGAGAAAACCGAAGATTGGAATGAAGTTAAGTCAAAGGTGATTGAAAACTATGGTAAACATTGCCATTTTTTTACCACGCATGCATCAAAGCCCCCATTTTATGTATTAAAGGGAGAAAATGGACAGATAATGGCCTGTGCTAGGGTGACAAAGGTGCATTGGGAAATTGTTCGTTTGCCAGGAAAATTCGGCAGTTTATTAACCAAGGCAATCCCCTTTATTCCGTTTTTAAATAGACTCATCAACCCAAAGAATCACACTTTTCTTGTTCCTGAAATTGTCTGTGTGAATCAAGATAATCCCGAGTTACTGGACGAACTTTTTTCTGCAATATTGTTTCAAGAAAAATTGAATCTCATGCTGTGGTGGATGGATGCGACTGATCCCCTTTATATTTCTGTTAAAAATAAAGTTCAATGGGGTTTATTGCATACGATTATTGGGGTTGCACCTGTAGATGTTGTAGAACGAAAACGAAGCGGAATTTCAGAAAAAACTCAATCACCGATTTTTGTAACCGCATTTGATATGGTTTGATAAAGGCTGTAAAAATCTTGAATATTAACAGAGACCAAGATCAGTATGCTCAGTTATTCTTAATACTAACAATAACTTTTCCTTTGGCTCTGCCTTTTTGAAGGTATCTTAAAGCGTTTTTAGCTTCTTCAAAAGGATAAACCCTGTCCACGACGGGTATAATTTTTCCCATTTCAATCAGCTCACGGATGTCATTCAATGTGTCTTGATTCGGGTAACTCCAAACGTGTTTATAAAAAACATTTTTTTGTTGCATGCGAAATAGAAGTATGCTTCCCTTGATCCGAAATAAAAATCTTATGAGTGTATTCACGCCAATTTTTTTCAATGTTTCATCGTCGTGGTGACCTGCGATGCTGATAATCTTTCCACCATTTTTAACAACTTTCAATGCTTTTCTTGCAGCACTTCCACCAACTGTATCGTATACCATATCAACGTTTTGAATTATTTTTCGGTAATCTTCCTTTTTATAATCGATTACGTGATCGGCACCAAGTTTTTTAACCCATTCTACGTTGCTTGTACTTGTTGTTGTGTATACATAAGCTCCTAAGTATTTTGCATATTGTATAGCGAATGTTCCAATACCCCCTGAGCCCCCGTGAATAAATATGCTTGTTCCTTTTTTGACATCAGCGACTTTAAACGAATCGACGACAGTGCAGCCAACTAAGGGGATGCCAGCTGCTTCAATAAAATTTAAATTAATTGGTTTTATCGCAACCATATCAGATCGCACGATGGTATGAGTAGCAATTGCACCCATTTGATCCCATGGCACTTTCGAATAAACAGCATCACCGATACTGAAATCTCGAACATTTTTGCCTTTTCCAATAACGACCCCTGAAAGGTCAAATCCAAGAGGAAAAGGCCTTCGAGGTCTCATTATAATTGTTCCCATTCCATAAATAATCTTATAATCTACAGGATTTAGACCAGCCGCATTTACCTCTATTACAACATCATTTTCACCGGGCTCGTTTAGTTTTTTTTCGAGAAACGTGAGATTTTTATGGATCAACAAACCATATTTAGTCAGAAATAAGCCCTTCATTTTTAGTTGACTCATAGATCTTTTATTTTAAAGGTAGCGCTTATTGATTATTCACAGCCATTTCATTGCGATTATTCAATAGGAATAGTTGAGTTCTTTGAACGGAAAATAGAAAGCCTCAGCTTTTAAAAGGCTATTTTTTCCTTTTGAAGTGCAATACGAGTCTCATCGAAATTCATTTTATCTTTGCGCCATGAAATACCTCATTATCGGACTAGGAAATCCAGGTGAAAAGTACAAGGAAACCAGGCATAACATTGGTTTTAAAGTTGTGGAAGCCTTTGCTAAAGAGCAAGGAGGGACATTTGCGTTGAATAAACAAGCTGAGGTAGCAGAAGTGAAATTCAAAGGGAGAACGATCATTCTCATTAAGCCAACGACATTCATGAATTTATCGGGCAAAGCAGTAAATTATTGGATGCAAGCGGAAAAGATTTCAAGAGAGAATATTTTAGTTATAACCGATGATTTAGCGCTTCCTTTCGGTAAATTACGCATGAAGGGAAAAGGTAGCGATGGAGGGCATAATGGACTAAAAGACATTCAAGCAACACTAAATTCGCAAGAATATACCCGTTTGCGTTTCGGAGTTGGCAATGATTTTCACAAAGGTCAACAAGTGGATTATGTGTTGGGAGATTGGAGTGAGGAGGAAATGAAAACATTGTCCGAAAGAATTACAATAGCAACGGAGTTTATTAAAGGTTTCACGACAATTGGTTTAAACATGACCATGACCAATTGGAATAACAAGTAAAATTAAGACCTGTCTTTGTTTTCAGTAAGCGATTTTTTGTTAAAATTCTTATTTTTGAACTCATTCAAGAAATCGCATGAAAAGAGTAAAAATCTCAGAAATATTAAGGGAACCGAAGTTAGGCACAGAAACAATTGTAAAGGGTTGGGTGCGAGCGTTTAGAAGCAATCGCTTTATTCAATTGAACGACGGCTCAACAATTAATACATTACAAGCAGTAGTTGACTTTGAGCAATTTGACGAATCGGTTTTAAAAAAAATCACTACCGGAGCAGCTGTTGGGTTAAAAGGTGTTTTAGTTGAATCACAAGGTTCTGGTCAGTCGGTTGAGTTGCAAGTAAGTGAGGTTGAAATCATAGGAGAGGCAAATCCGGACGATGTTCAAAAAACTGTCATGCAACCAAAAAAACACAGTTTGGAATTTTTAAGAGAGCAAGCGCACTTGCGATTCCGAACAAATACTTTTGGCGCTGTATTTAGAATTCGTCATGCTGTTTCATTTGCCATCCATGAATTCTTTAACCAACGGGGTTTCTATTACATCCATACACCGATTATCACAGGTTCAGATGCAGAAGGTGCAGGAGAAATGTTTAGGGTAACGACGTTGGATCCAACAAATCCTCCTTTAAACGAGGATGGATCGGTGAATTACAAAGAAGATTTTTTCGGAAAACCAGTTAATTTAACGGTTTCAGGTCAATTGGAAGGGGAGTTGGCAGCCTTGGCATTGGGGCAGATTTATACGTTTGGACCCACATTTAGAGCAGAAAACTCGAATACATCAAGGCACCTGGCAGAATTTTGGATGATCGAACCAGAGGTTGCATTCAACGATATTCATGATAATATGGATCTCGCTGAAGACATGCTGAAATACATCTGTTCTTATGTTATGAATCACTTTGCTGACGATTTGAAATTCTTAAGCGATCGTGAAGCAATTGAGCAACAGTCAAAACCACAAAACGAGCGCACTGAATTATCATTGATTGAAAGATTGCAATTTGTTACCTCGAATGATTTCAAGCGAATTACCTACACAGAGGCAATTGATATTTTGCGGAATTCGAATCATTATAAAAAGAAAAAATTTCAATACGAAGTAGATTGGGGGACTGATTTACAAAGTGAACACGAACGTTACTTGGTAGAAAAGGAATTCAAACGACCTGTAATAATAACAGATTATCCAGCTTCTTTCAAAGCATTCTACATGCGAAAAAACGACCATTCAGAACCTGGCAGAGAAACGGTTGCTGCAATGGATATCCTTTTCCCTGGTATTGGAGAAATGGTTGGCGGTTCTCAGCGTGAAGAACGGTTAGATGTCCTAAAAGAAAAATGTGCGGCATTCCATATTCCTGAAGAGGATTTGTGGTGGTACCTCGATACACGCCGATTTGGTTCTGTCCCTCATGCAGGTTTTGGCTTAGGATTTGAAAGGATGGTTATGTTTGTGACTGGAATGTCAAATATCAGAGATGTTATTCCGTTCCCACGAACACCGCAAAATGCGGAATTTTAATACTGTTCAAAAGTTCAAAGGTTCAAGAGTTCAAAACCGGAATCTTTGTAGAACTTTAAATTATAGTTCTGAGTAAGCAATATTCAACAAATAATGCTTGTGTTTTAATCTACTTTTTTCTTAACTTAAATTAGAAAAAGTTGAAATGGATGCAGCAAAACGATTTGAAGATTTATTAATATGGCAAAAGAGTAGAATATTATCAAATGAAATTCATGCTATTTTTAAAGAGAAATATTCATTTTCTGAGCGTGCATTGAGCAGCCAGATTATTCGTTCTAGCGCTAGTATTATGGATAATATTGCGGAAGGTTTTGAAAGAGGGGGAAACAAAGAATTTTTGCAATATCTTTGGATTTCAAAGGCTAGTGCGGGAGAATGTAGGTCTCAATTATATCGGGCGCTTGATTGTGGCATAATTAACTCACAACAATTTGATAAATTGAAATCTGAATCTGAACTTTTGTCCATTGGAATTTTTCGATTAATTTTTAAATTGAAAAAATCTGATTTTAAAGGACAGAAGTTTCAATAATTATTTACTTTGAACGAATTGAACGAATTGAACGAATTGAACGAATTGAACGAATTGAACAACTTCTAAATGGCTTTAAAACAATACTTGGTTCAAAAACTGGAGCAGCGACTCTCTCCTCAACAAATTCAGTTGATGAAATTGTTGCAGGTGCCAACTATGGAATTGGATCAACGTATCAAGCAGGAGATTGAAGAAAATCCTGCATTGGAGGAAGGCGCAGACAAGGATGAAGACGATTTCGGTAACGAAGACGATTTTGACGATGATTATGACAATGATGAGCCCGAATTTGATATTTCGGAGTACATTGATGAAGATGGATCGGATTATAAAACCAAAGCGAACAACAACAGCAAAGACGAAGAGGAACGCGTAATCCCACTTTCTGGTGAGCAAACGTTTCAAGAAATGTTAGCACAGCAGCTACATTTACTTTACCTGGATGATCAACAGTTCATGATTGCTGATACAATCATTGGTAACCTCGATGAATCAGGGTATTTAAACAGAGAAATTGAAGCATTGGTAGACGACCTTGCCTTTTCTGCAAATATCCTTACAACGGAAGCGGAAGTGGAAGAGGTGTTGAGGGTTATACAGGACTTAGATCCGGCTGGGGTTGGTGCTCGTGATCTACAAGAGTGTTTGTTGATTCAAATTCGCAGAAAGCAGAATGGGGATATCACACGATTTACAGCTAAAAAAATACTCGAGGATTTCTTCGAAGAGTTTACCAAAAAGCACTACGATAAAATCTCCAAAAAATTAGAAATTGAGGATGAAGATTTAAAAGAAGCAATAGATGAAATTCTTAAGTTAAATCCGAAACCGGGTGGTTCAATGAAGGAATCATCTAAAAATTACCAACAGATTATTCCTGATTTTCAAATTAATGAGTTCGAAGGCCGATTGGAACTCAGTATCAATGGGAGAAATGCTCCTGAATTGAAAGTCAGCAGAGAATATGAGCAAATGCTACGATCGTATGCTGAGGGTGCAAAAAAATCCAAATCTGAAAAAGAAGCTCTGACATTTGTTAAACAAAAACTTGATGGAGCAAAATGGTTTATTGATGCAATCAAACAGCGTCAAAATACGCTATTGACAACCATGGATGCCATCATGAACTACCAAAGAGAATACTTTCTTTCAGGAGATGAAACGAAGTTGAAGCCAATGATTTTGAAAGATATTGCAGAAATCGTTGGGTTAGATATTTCTACGGTTTCACGCGTTGCCAATAGCAAATATGTGCAAACTGGTTATGGCGTTTTTTCTTTAAAATATTTCTTCTCTGAATCCTTATCAACCGATACAGGAGAGGAAGTTTCAACGAGAGAAGTAAAAAAGATTCTTTCTGAAGCCATCGAAGGCGAGAAAAAGCGCAGACCGCTTACAGATGAAAAATTAGCAGAACTTCTAAAGGAAAAGGGCTATAACATTGCTCGCAGAACAGTCGCGAAATACCGTGAACAACTTAATATTCCTGTAGCCAGATTGAGGAAAGAATTATGAAAATAGCAGCTGAAATACTTTCTTGGATTTTCCTTCCTTTGCTGATGCCGGTTTACGGGCTTTTGATTGCCATGTATGTGCCTTCCAATCAGGACTTTCTGTTCAATGAGGACTCTTTGTATTTCCTAAGTGATGAAGCGAAGACAGCAGTGTTGTATATGTTTTTGATCTTTAGTGTAATTGCCCCTGGATTATCTTTTGTGATTCTCCATAAACGAAAGATTATCACCACGATCGATATGGAAAATCAGCGCGAACGAAACATTCCTATGTTTATCATGCTTTCCTATTGCTTGCTGCTTTATGGTCTGTTTATTTTCAAAGCACAAAACAACATTTTACCAAAATACATTTATGCTTTGCCTCTTTCAGGAGTTTTCGTGACGGTGGTTTATACCTACATCAATCGTTGGATCAAAATTAGTTTACACGGCGGTGGAGCAGGTATATTAACTGGTTTCACATTTGCATATGCACTTGAGCAAGCAGAGTTTCAATTCTGGATTCTCATCTTCGTCATCATCGCTTCTGGACTAACTATTTCTTCTAGGTTGTATCTTGAAAAACATACACCAAAAGAGGTTTATACAGGCTGGGCATTGGCTACTTTTATGACTTTTATGGTCAATTATCTTTATCCAATAGGTTAATACTTAAAATGAAAATGAAACCACTTATTTTTTCTGTTGCGATTTTTATCCTTGCTGCTTGCGGCGTAATGAATGAAAAAAATAAAGGAAAAGGTGTGAATCTTTTTACCATTCAACAAGATAGACAACTAGGCGCGCAAGTTGCACATCAGATAGATAGCAATAAAAGAGAATATCCCCAACTCGATTCTATGCAGTACAAGGAAGTCTATAATTACTTATACAAGGTAAGAGACAATATTCTGAACTCAGGTAAGGTAGATTACAAAGATGATTTCCAATGGCGTTTGCGCGTTATTCATGATGATAGTACGTTGAATGCATTTTGCACACCCGGAGGATACATCTATGTTTACACGGGAATATTGAAATATCTAGATTCTGAAGATCAATTTGCAGGAGTTCTTGGTCATGAAATCGGTCATGCTGATATGCGTCATTCTACGCGTCAAATGACACAAATGTTTGGTATACAGCTCCTATTAGATGTATTAGCAGGAAATCGTGCTGCATTAAAGCAAGTAACAGGGGCTTTAATTGGTTTGAAGTTTTCCAGGGCTCATGAAACGGAAGCTGATGAGCGATCAGTGACGTATCTGTGTCCAACGAGCTACAATGCTGATGGAGGCGCTGGATTTTTTGAAAAGATACAAGCTTCAGGTGGAGCGAGAGTTCCAGCTTTTTTAAGCACTCATCCAGATCCAGGAAATAGAATTGAGCACTTCCATAATTCGAAGGTTACAATGGGATGTAAAGGGAATCAAAGTTTTCAGACGGAATACAAAACGATGGTGAGCAAGCTTCCCAAATAATTTGTACATGAAAGAAAAAAGGGTTTCCTTACAAGATATTGCCACGAGTGTAGGAGTTTCGAAAGCCACAGTTTCTTTTGTATTAAATGGTAAGGGAGATGAGTTCAACATCAGCAAGGAAAAGCAACGATTAATAAAAGACAAAGCGAAGGAATTGTTATATGTTCCAAATTTCTTTGCAAAAAGCTTACGTCAGACTTCGACAAAAACAATCGGGTTGGTCCTTTCCGATATTTCAAATCCATTTTATGCAGAATTATGCAAAGTAATTCAAGAGCAACTGCATGATAAAGGGTACAACACTTTCATTGTTAATACAAATGATAATCTGGAAATTGAGAAATCACTTATGCGCGAATTGATCCAACGCTCTATTGATGGAATGATCATTTCACCGTGTAACCGCATAGATGAGTTAATTCCAATCCTACATGAAACGCATATTCCTGTTGTTTTTACCGATCGACCGGGAGATGAAAATGCAGATTTTGTTGGAGTGGACAACACCTCAGAGGCAGCAAAAAGCATTCAACAGTTTAAAGTAAAACCAAAAAAAATAGCGGTTATCATTCCTCATCAACCTCTGCTGATGACACTTGAAAAAAGGGTAGATGGGCTTCGTGAGGGCTG
Organism: Crocinitomicaceae bacterium; assembly: GCA_044341975.1. Classification (GTDB taxonomy): domain Bacteria; phylum Bacteroidota; class Bacteroidia; order Flavobacteriales_D; family Crocinitomicaceae; genus M0103. Next base: position 1,721 of record JBIIQP010000015.1, on the reverse strand, counting down.
CGAAAAAGCAGGCATTGATTTTGAAATTATTACCTCTGTTGAAAATAACAAGCAGTTTTCCCAATTGATTTCAGAGTCATTAAAAACGGGAACAGACGCAATGATTCCTATAAATAATGTATCATCTTTTCAAACGTTGCTAGCACTGAAGAAATTGAATGCTTCGATTCCAAGTGATGTTAAAATCATTTGTTTTGATGATAGCATCGCATTTGAATTAATGCAACCGCAAATTTCTGCCATTCGACAACCCATAAAGGAAATAGCGAAAGAATCAGTAGGCCGGCTATTGGAAAGGCTATCCACACCAGAAAAACCTGGAAAACATCTTCTTTTGAATTGTGAATTTGTGAGCCGGGGCTCGCATTGAATATTAAAATACACTTTTAACCTAATTTCAGGTTTATATAATTACTTAAAAGTATTCTTTTCAATAGTCTATTTTTGTGGTATGAAAAGAACTCTTTTTTTTCTGATTTTACTTGTTAATCTGTTCAGATTTCCTGCTTTTGGACAATATCCGGCCTATTTTTCCTATAATATCGAGAATGGCTCCCCTTCGAACGAAGTGTACTCGATTATTCAAGACAATTACGGTTATCTCTGGATAGGATGCGATGCAGGAGTTTATCGGTTTAATGGTGTACACTATGAATATTATACGAGTAATGATCTTCAGGCACGCTCTGCTACAGGACTGACTCAAACCCCGTCAGGTAAAATATTTGGGTACAACTTTAAGAGTCAGCTTTTTTATATGGATGAACATGGTTTACATGTAATCAAAAATTGGAAATACAACCTTAATGGAATTTCCTGTGATAACAATGGAAACATTTGGATATCAAGTGAACAGGGCACTTTCATCATCGATGACGAAACGCTAAAAATTTCCAAATATGTCGGAAAGTATATCAATTATAAAAAAGACAGCGTTGCTTTTACAGGAAGCATAAGCGTAAATTTAAAAGGGTCCATTTATTTTCACAACGGTGACTATTTAGTAGAACGGACTCGAGAAGGGAAGGAAACAACTACCTATATTGATGATTGTTTCAGGAATGCTCCAATGCTAATATCAAAATCGGAAAATGCCCCATGGTTACTCTCAGTGACTGAGAATAAGGTGTTCAGAAAATTTCAAGGCAAATGGGTTTTATTTAAGGATAAAAAATTGCTAGAACTGTTAAAAGGCAGAAAACCTAATGACGTAAGAGAAATAGACAATTGTATATGGATTAGTACGTATACTGGCCTGATTCGTTATGATTTAATAAAAGGAACAACACAGCTTTTGTATCCTCAAATAGCCTTCTCAGGAGTTCTTAAAGACAAGGAAGGAAATTTCTGGTTCTCGTCTTTACACCATGGATTACTTAAAATTCCGAATATTAAGATTTTGGCTTGGAATCGGAATTCGAGTGGACAAGAAATTGACCAGGTGAGCCATATTGTTCCTTCAAACACTAAGATTGTTGCGTGCGGAACAGGAGGACAAATAATCCAGTTAAACAGAAGTAATAATTCAATTGAGACCTTTGTCCAAGAGATTCAATCTGATGTGGGGATGTGCTATTTCGACCCCATCGATGAATGTGTATATTTCAATAAAATATCTCAAATTTATAGACTAAAAAATGACAAAATAACATTGATGAATAGCTCCTCTCGGGCGGTGAAATCGATGTTGCATATCCGTGATGGTTATTTTTTATTAAGTT
>JBIIQP010000226.1:0-2674 GCA_044341975.1 Crocinitomicaceae bacterium | reverse complement strand
TGGTGCAAAATACAATGTCACTGAAAAAATTCGCTTGAAACTTTCAGGAGGACGTTTCTCACAAAACTTTACGTCAGCCTCTTCGGATAAAGACATTGTGAATTTATTCAATGGATTGCTTTCCGCTCCAACAAACGTTCAGACGACTTTTGTAAATGAATTTTTAAATGAGAAAGATGTTAAGAATGGGATTCAATATGCATGGCACGCAATCGTTGGAACGGAATTCGATCTTACCAAACATTTGATGTTGAATGTTGAAGGATACTACAAATACTTCTCGCAGCTTTCCAATATCAACCAAAACAAATTGTACGAAGACATCGCTCAATTCTCTCAGATTGATGATGTGTACAAGAAAGATTTCATAATAGAAGACGGTGTTTCTTATGGATTGGACTTCCTATTGAAATACAACAAAAACCGTTTATTCTTGTGGGGTGTATACTCTTATGGTTATTCAACTAGATGGGATGGATTCTCCAGCTACTTCCCTGTGTTTGACCGTCGTCACAATGTGAATTTGGTTGGGACTTATAATTTCGGTAAAAACAAAGACCTGGAATTCAGTGTAAGATGGAATTTAGGTTCAGGACTACCCTTCACTCCCACAGCAGGATTTTATCAAGGAGAATCGTTTAATGGAGGCGTAAACACAAATTACACGACTTCTAACCCATCCAACGTATCGACAATTCTTGGAGATTTCAACAGTGCACGTCTGCCTTATTACCACCGTTTGGACATTACAGCAAAGAAACAATTCAAGTTTAAAAACGAAGATGTATTGGAAATCGTTGCAAGTGTCACAAATGCTTACAACCGTCAGAATATTTTCTACGTAAACAGGATTACTTCCGAGAAGATTTATCAGTTCCCTGTTCTGCCATCATTGGGAATTAGCTATAAGTTTTAGTGATTGGTTTCACTATTTCACCCAAGCCTCAAAGGCTTTCTTCTGCTGTTGATTTGGTTCTTTTAGAGGACTAATTGTGTATTCCGAATAGAAATTTCGATTCACCTCAGGCAACAATAGTTCAATCAATTTACCGGAGCGGTTCACTGTTAAACGTTTTTGATCTGAATCAAAATAGTTTAACCATTTGTCCGGATCTTGTCCTGACAAATAGCTATTTACCGCTACCACCTCGTCACCTAACATCAATCCACCTAGTTGTGCCGGACTTCCTGGGAATATTGCTGCCACAGTGGCGTTTTGTGCTGACGGTGCAAATTTGAACCCAAGTCGGCCGGCTGCATAGGATTTTGATGGTTGATGCACTAATTCTAAGCCCACATATTCTAGACTTTCCGTCAAAATAGTTTCGTAGGAGTCCGTTCCATGCACGTAACGATCAAAAAACTCTGCAAATGAAATTCCAGCGATATTTTCCAATTCTGAGCGATAATCCTGCTCAGACACTCCTTTTCCTTGCAACGCATAATTAAAATACAGGCGCTTCATTACCTCGTCTAAACCATATTTTAGATTCGTAGCGCGCAATAACATCACATCCGTTACAAAAGCCAATAGGCAGCCTTCTGTGTAAATTGAAACTTTTCGGCCTGGAGCACCAGGAACATACCCATCCAACCATGTATCGAACGACGATTGAGCCACAGAATAATTGAATCGACCGTGATTGTCAAAGTGCTTTTGAAACTGAGCAGCAAACTCATCCAAATATTGTTTGACATTGAAAACACCACTTTTAAGCAAGAACAAATCTCCCATGTAGGTCGTTATCCCCTCGCAAATGTATCCCAATTCAGAATAGTTTTCTTTCTTGAAATCGTAGGGATACATTTCAATCGGTCGAATTGCCTTCACATTCCATGTGTGGTACAATTCATGGGAAGAAACACCCAATAAATCCTTGTAAACACCCCCAAAAATATCGTAAGACGGCCCAAGTAAGATGACAGTTGACTTGCAATGCTCCACTCCATGATAAGCCCTTGTTGGCACAATTTGAAATAAGAAATGGTACTCGGCTACAGGAAACTCAATGAACTTTTCAATTTGCTTATCTGTAAACGCTTTAAAATCGTGGATGAGTTTATCCCAATCTGGCTTTACTTCGCCATTGAACCACATATGAAAAAGCGTTTCACCGGAATTGTAAGTGGCATGTTGCAAATTTGCAGAGCACATGAAAGGTGAATCTGCTAACTCATCAAAATTTTCGGCGAATAAATTACGGCCATTTTGTGTCATTGACGAGGCAACCTCCCAGCTTTCGGGAATATACAGATTCAGTGTGATCGGATCATTGAATTGCTCACTTGTATATATACAACAATTGACTGGATTTACATATAATTGTTGCATACTCAAATAGGTCGATCCTGCATTTAATTCAGCTGCAAAATACTGGTATTCAACACGTATTGAATTAGAATTAGCCTTTTCAATCACCCAAGTATCCTTTGTTGATTTCCGAACGGTCAATCGTTTGTTCTGGTCACTAAAAACCTTTAAACCTTTTACATTTTTCGCAAAATTTCCCAATTCATAACGACCCGGACGCCAAGCCGGCAAGTGAACCGTAAGCTGTTCTTCATTTGTTTCGAAAAATGCTGTGATTTGAATGTATTGCTGATTGGGTTGCTCTATGCGAAATTCGTAACGAACCATGATAAATTTAGTTTGAACAAAAGTAATTATTCCAAA
>JBIIQP010000140.1:0-6893 GCA_044341975.1 Crocinitomicaceae bacterium | reverse complement strand
GTCATGAGAGGGCAACTCACTTTTATGTTTCACTTCAATCAATTTAGATTTCCTTTCTTTTCCACCTTTCAATTTGAAGACTTGATAATTAGACAAGGACAATGCATAATCAATTAAATTAGAAACATCATCATTTTCAGCAGATCTCTCGTCAATCAATTCAAGAATTAAAACTGGGGAATAGTTCCTAATTATTTTTTCAGCACCTTTTAAAACTTCTAATTCAAAACCTTCCACATCAATTTTGACAACCTTAGGAATAAGCTTATCTGGAAAAAGCGCATCCAACGTATCAATCATTACTTTAAACCCATCTTCCCTCTTGACATTATCCACAAGTGATGCACCACCTCGATTCAATTCTGATTGAAAACGTATTACTCCCTCCCCTTTCTCACCTCCTAGAGCACAATCAAACACTCGAATATTTTTAAACTTGTTTAAGGAGATATTATAATTCAAAAGCTCAGAAGTTTCAGGATGAGCCTCAAAAGACAGAACAGCCCCATTTTCACCGACACATTGAGAAGCAAATAACGACATCAACCCAATATTAGCTCCTACATCAACAAAACAATCGCCTTTTTTAAGGAAATCCTTTAAAAAAAACAAGATTCCTTTTTCATAGGTACCCGTCTCATGTAAACTTAATTCTACACCATTATCATTTGCGGGGTCAATTTTTAACAGAAATCCATGTAATGTCTTCAAAACATATGGACTTAAATTATTATGATTTGGCAATAAAATTCTAGGCAATAAAATTGAAAGCTTACGAATTCCTTTGACATCTCTATCTCTAAAAAAACTAATAATAGAATGCCGAAAAAAATAGCTTCTGAAACCAGCCATAAAATTATCTCTTACACATACAATTCTTCCTGCATCTGCGTAATCCTTGCATCTGCCAGGTAATCATCGTACGGAATCATTTTATCGATTATTCCGTTTGGTGTGATTTCTACAATTCTATTAGCTACCGTGTTCACCAATTCGTGGTCATGAGAAGTAAACAAGATTGTTCCCTGGAATTCCTGCATACCATTGTTCAGCGCTGTGATTGATTCAAGATCAAGGTGGTTCGTCGGTTCGTCCATCATCAATAGATTTGCTTTCGCCAACATCATTTTAGATAGCATACAGCGAACTTTCTCACCTCCAGACAATACATTTGCCGTTTTCAATGCTTCCTCGCCTGTAAAAAGCATTCTACCCAAAAATGTTCGCAAGTATACTTCTTCTCGCTCTTCATCCGTTTGAGCATATTGACGCAACCAATCAATCAAAGGAGATTTCTCTGCAAAATACTCGCTATTGTCATTTGGAATGTATGCTGTATTTATTGTTGTTCCATATATGAATTCGCCTGTATCTGGCTTTACTCTTCCATTCAATATTTCAAAAAAGGAAGTGAGAGCCAAAGAGTTTTTAGAGATGAACGCGATTTTATCTCCCTTATTAACGATAATTGATAAGTTCTTGAACAAAACCGTTCCATCCATGGATTTGCTCAAACCATCGATCGATAGGATTTGGTTTCCTGCATCACGCTCTTGGTGAAAGGTAATTCCTGGGTATTTTCTACTCGAAGGCTGAATCTCTTCGATATTCAAGTTATCCAACATCTTACGACGACTTGTCGCCTGCTTTGATTTCGAAGCATTCGCTGAAAAACGGGAAATGAAATCCTGTAATTCTTTCTTCTTCTCTTCCGCTTTCTTGTTTTTATCTGAACGCTGACGTGCCGCCAATTGAGAAGATTGATACCAGAACGTATAGTTTCCGGTGAACAAATTCAACTTACTGAAGTCAATATCACAAATGTGCGTGCACACTGTATCTAAAAAGTGACGGTCGTGAGACACAACAATCACGGTGTTTTTAAAATCCAAAAGGAAATCTTCCAACCAACCAATTGTTTTTAAATCCAGATCATTCGTAGGCTCATCGAGTACCAATACATCAGGATTACCGAACAACGCTTGAGCTAGTAATACACGTACCTTTAAATCACTGGAAAGATCTTCCATCAACATATAATGCTTTGACTCATCGATTCCGAGGTTACTCAAGAGTGTAGCAGCATCGGTCTCAGCATTCCACCCTTCAAGGTCAGCAAATTCGCCTTCCAATTCAGCCGTGCGCATTCCATCTGCATCAGAGAAGTCAGGTTTTGCATACAAAGCATCTTTCTCATTCATGATTTCATAAAGACGCTTATGCCCCATGATTACAGTCTGGAGAACCGGAAACTTATCAAACTCAAAGTGGTTTTGTTTTAAAACGGCCAAACGCTTACCTGGCTCTAACTCTACTCGACCAGTCGTTGGATCTTGGTCACCCGTTAGAATTTTCAAAAAGGTTGATTTTCCTGCGCCATTGGCACCAATCACACCATAACAATTGCCATTTACAAATTTCACATTCACTTCATCGAAAAGCACACGCTTTCCGAATTGAAGGGATAAATTGTTCACTGAAATCATAACTCACTCAAAAAATTTGAGTGCAAAGGTACATAAAGAAAAGGGAATTTTCCCAGAAAGTGGTGTCCTTAAACGAAGGAAACGCTTATTTGGTCATCCATTTCAGATTCCGGGAATACATGAAGACAAAAAGCACAGACATCAGTAATCCCCATATCACGACGAATGAAGGAACATCCGAGGGAGAAACAAAGAAATAAATTTGAATAATGGCGAGCAATGAGTAGCCGATATACAAATGGAAACCAAGCTTTTTCCCTTGCCACATCATCAACGCCCCAAGCAGCCCAATCATTAACACCAAAATAGATACGAACGAATTGAAATAGAAATGCTCGTTCAACGATTCAGACATGCGCTGCAATTTATCAAAGATCTCAGCAAATGAAAACAAATTCATGGATTTCATCTCATCGGCGATTTTCACAAACTGAACGCGCTGCTCAGTCATCTCTTCTTCGCCTAATGGCCCCGAAAAAAGCGATGCAAGAAGAGAAAATAAAGACATTCCAACATTTACAAATGTCAAAATACACAAAACAGTTAGCAATCCTGGTCGCTTCTCGTTTTGTTTCAGCTCACTTCCTTCGTAATCTTCTATTGTATCCATGTTTTAAAGCTCTGTCTTGTAAACTTAATACTTTCACTGATAATTGGATGAAGATAAACATCATCTTCAATGAATTTAACTTTTTCTCTATAAGCAGCAAATAATTTCTCAAGTGAATCAGATGTTTTTAGCGGCCTTCTAAACTCAAACGCCTGAGCTGCATTTAACAATTCAATTCCCTGTATCGTTTGGCAATTTTCCAACACGCGGTATAGCTTCGTAGCAGCATTAGCCCCCATACTCACATGATCTTCTTGTCCATTCGAGGAATCTATTGTATCAACCGATGCCGGCATGCACAGCTGTTTGTTTTGACTTACAACAGAAGCGCAAGCATACTGAGCAATCATCAATCCTGAGTTCAAACCTGGATTCGCCACCAAAAATGCAGGCAAATTTCTAGTACCAGAAATCAATTTATAGACTCTTCGTTCTGAAATCGAACCCATCTCTGCCATTGCAATTGCAAGAAAATCCATCACCAAAGCAAGTGGCTGTCCATGGAAATTTCCCGCGGATACCACATCGTCTTCATCTGGAAAAATGGTTGGGTTATCTGTCACCGCATTTATTTCATTTTCAACAATTTGAGATACATAATTTAAAGTATCTAATGAAGCTCCATGCACTTGTGGTATACACCTGAAAGAGTACGGATCCTGCACATGTTCCTTTTCTTGAACAACCAATTCACTTCCTTTCAAACGATCATAAAACAACTTTGCTGTTTCAATCTGTCCACGTTGATTTCTTATCACATTGACATTCGCCTGAAATGGATTTAATCGTCCATCATACCCCTCCAAAGAAAGTGCAGCAACATAACTCCAGTTACTCCAAAGCCTTTCCGACATCGCAACTGCATCCGTAGCATAGGCACTCATGAACTGCGTCCCGTTCAACAATGCCAACCCCTCTTTTGATTTTAAAACAACCGGTTTTAAATCCAATTCCGACAAAACTTCTTTAGATTTTCTCTTTTCACCATTGTAATAAACCTCACCTTCACCCATTAAAGGCAAGGACAAATGTGCCAATGGCGCTAAGTCTCCGGAAGCCCCTAAACTACCTTGTTGGAACACAACTGGCGAAATATTATTGTTAAAGAAATAAATTAATCTTTCAATAGTAACTAATTGAATACCAGAGTTTCCATGTGATAAACCTAGAATTTTTAAAAGCAACATTCTTCTCACTATCGATAGTGGAACTTCTTCCCCGACACCACATGCATGAGACAGTACAAGGTTGCGTTGAAGTGTTTCAAGGTCAGCCTCGTCAATAGCAGTATTGCACAATGAACCAAAACCAGTATTGATTCCATAAATCAATTGATCGTGGCCTTCTAACTTATTATCTAGATAAGCCCTGCATTTCAAAATAGCTTCTTTTGCTTGTTCACCAAGAACTAGCTTTTGATTACTTTCTAAAATAGCTTCTAATTCGGTGAGGGAAACCCAACCATTATCGATTGTATAACTATTCATTTTGTTAGGTCAGTTTATCTTAATTGAGGAATTACTTCTTCAATTTCACTATTACTTCATCAATATTCATCTCAACTTGCTCACCAGAACCCATGTTCTTAAGCAGAATTGTACCAGCATTCAATTCATTTTCTCCAACGAGCGCAACATAACTCACATTGCGGTCATTCGCATATTTCATTTGCTTTTGCATTTTGGACGACGATGGATAAATCTCACAATCCACTCCATTTGCGCGCAATTTATGCACATACTTCATACAAACTGACTGCTCACTCTGCCCAAAATTTGCAAACAACAAAGTCAACCCTTGATCTGTTTCTTTTGGGAAAAGTTCCAACTCAGTCAGCACATCATAAATACGATCTGCACCAAATGAAATCCCAACTCCCGACATTCCCTTCATACCAAAAAGACCAGTTAAATCGTCATATCTTCCGCCACCACATATACTTCCCATCTTTACACCATTAGCCTTCACTTCAAAGATTGCCCCTGTATAGTAATTCAACCCCCTTGCTAGCGTGATATCAAATTCCAATTCAGCTTTTATCAATCCAAGCGCATTGACTTGATCAAACACAAACTGCAATTCTTCAATTCCTTTCAGACCTATCTCACTTTGAGCAAGAAAATCTGTCATTTTGGCTACCTTTTCTTCGTTATTTCCAGAAAAAGAAAACAATGGGCGAATCTTCTCAATTGCAGTAGCTGAAATACCCTTTTCGTGCAGTTCTTTCACTACTCCTTCTTCACCGATCTTATCTAGCTTGTCAATTGCAACAGTTATATCCACCAATCGCTCCGCCTCACCACTCACTTCAGCTATTCCAGATAGAATCTTTCGATTATTCATTTTAATCGTGAAAGAAGGCAACTTCAAATTGGCTAACACTTCATCAAATAAAAGCACAAAATCTACCTCATAAACCAACGAATCACTTCCAACAACATCTGCATCGCACTGAAAAAATTCCTGGTATCGACCATGCTGAGGTCGATCCGCGCGCCACACCGGTTGAATTTGGAAACGTTTAAAAGGAAAAGCAAGGTCATTTTGATGTTGTACCACAAAACGCGCAAACGGAACCGTTAAATCGTACCTTAAAGCCTTTTCTGCCAAACTATTTGCAAAGCGCGGCAAATTATCTTGCTCCAACGCTTCTAAATCAGCCTTTCGCATCTTTTCACCGGAATTCAATATCCGAAAAATCAAACGATCTCCTTCTTCACCATATTTCCCCATCAAGGTTGTCGAAAGTTCAAATGAAGGTGTTTCAATTGGTGAAAAACCATATTTTTTGAAAGAAGACTTTATCGTTTCGAAAATATACGTTCTTCTCGCAACCTCTTTTGGAAGAAAATCTCTGGTTCCTTTCGGAATAGCCGGTTTTTGCGACATCTTAAATTGAATTTTGGGCAAATTTAGGTTTTTTCAACACTTTCCACCCTATGGATTTGCTTCAGAATTAAAATTTGAGGTCTTTTCCTAGCCAACGAAGCACGTTGTCATGCCAAACAGCATCAGCTTCCGTCTGTGTAAGTATTTCAGCCTCAACAGCAAAATCAATTACTCGTCCGGGATACGACCTCGCAACACCTTCCATTTCTCCTAATGGATATGGATCATCTAATCCAGCTAGAATTTGGGTTGCACCTGCTCGTGTTTTAATCAGATGTAGCGTATATGCATCATGCACAAGCGTGTCAAAAAACAAATTCGGATGTCCAAGTGACAATCTAGGATCTGTTGTTCCCTCAAATAAATCCGGTCGTCCATCCCAACCTTGCAACCTTCGACCATAATTTGCTTGCCCAAGCATACAACCATGTGCAAAACACGTTCTTACATCAGGGAATTTATTCAATATATCTTTCAATGTAAACAAATGCAAGGTATCGGCAGTTTGAGCCATCATCCAAACCAAATGAAAGCGCCAATAAACATCTTTCAGTTTGACCATTTTTTCACCGTCGTAAGGATGAATCTCTACTGCCAACTTGTATTTATTAGCCATTTCGAAGATAGGAAACACACTTTCATCAGCAATAGAAAGCCATTCTCCTTCTTTATTGAGAAAATGTGTCGGCAAACAAAGCAACGACATGTTCAACTTTTCAACACAGCGCTCGATTTCAGCCAAAGCATCATCCATGTATAGCGGCTGAACAACAAATCCACACGTAAATTTATCAGGGCGTCGCTGCTGAATACTTGCATTGAAATCATTTTGCCAGCGTATTGCATCAAATGCATCCTGGCGCTCCCAACCATTGCAATAAACTTGCGAAAGATTGAGCATTACGCCA
>JBIIQP010000100.1:0-9627 GCA_044341975.1 Crocinitomicaceae bacterium | reverse complement strand
CTCTTCAACCGTCATGGAATCAAACAATGCAGATCCTTGAAATAGCATACCTATTTCTTTCCTGATATCCTTTCGCTGAGTGCGGTCCATTGCGCAAAAATCCCGTTCATCGAATAACACTTGTCCGCTCTCTACCTCATGCAATCCAACAATACATTTTGCTAACACCGATTTTCCATGTCCCGATTGGCCAATGATCAAATTCACCTTGCCTTTCTCAAATTTGGCATTGATATCATACAGCACTTGTTTCGGCCCAAACGATTTATTGACATGCACAACCTCTATCACAATAGCATAAGTTGAGTGAGAATGAAATTTGCTATAAGGATTGAAATACTGCTATTTACCACGGCCTGAGTCGATGATCTTCCCACATCCAACGATCCTCCTTTTGTATAGTACCCATAAAACGAGGCAATCGATACTATTAAGAACCCAAAAACCACTGTTTTCGTCAATGCGTAATAGACATTGTTAACATCAAAAAAGGAACGAATTCCCAAAATATATGTTTCTGTTGAAAGCAATCCAGAGAGTAAAAGTGCTAGCCATCCTCCAATCAAACTTAGAAACATGGAGAAAATAACCAAAACAGGAAAAAAGAATATTGCTGCAATAACTTTTGGCAACACTAAAAATCCAAGTGAATTAACACCCATTATTTCAAGGGCATCAATCTGCTCGGTTACGCGCATTGTTCCTATTTCAGATGCCACATTTGAACCTACCTTTCCAGCCAAGATCAAGGAAATAATGGTCGGTGAAAATTCAAGAATTGTGCTCGACTGAGTAATGTATCCAACCGTATATGCAGGCAACAATGGGCTATCAATATTTGAAGCTGTTTGAAGGGCAATTACGGCACCCATAAATGTTGACATGAGCGCTACAATCGGAATTGAATTAATGCCAATCGTGTCTATTTCATTGAAGACACGTCTTCTGAAAATACCCCATTTTTCGGGCTTGGAGAACACTACCCACATCATTAGGATATACTTTCCAATATTTGACAAAACCTTCATGGATTGCTAAATTAACGCATATTTCTGTCATTCACAGTGAACCGCTGAAAACTTTCAACGCAATGAATGTTGATTTCCCTTAATTTTAACTCATGTCAGCTCGCTCGATCAAAAAAAAAGAACAAGTAACAGAAGTTTTCAAGAAATACCTTCCCGAGGCTTTTGTTGAAATGGTTGTTGACCTTTTTATCGCTTCGACCGTTCGATTTAAAATTGTAAATGGCCGTCGCACAAAACTCGGTGATTTTCGAGCTGGACAAAATGGAGAAAAGCATCAAATATCAGTAAATGGTGATATGAATCCTTATTCATTTCTGATTACCACACTGCATGAATTTGCGCATCTAAACACCTACAATCAGTTTAAATGGCACGTTCAACCTCATGGTGAAGAATGGAAAAATGAATACAGAAAACTCTTGCTTCCGGCAATTCAAAGCAGCCACCTGCCCAAGGATATTGAAAACGCATTGGTGCATTCACTAACAAATACCAAAGCATCGTCTTGCACAGACCATCAACTCTCAAGGGTTTTAAAAAGTTACGATAAACAAAAGGAAGGCTCAGTGCTACTTGAACGATTGCCGAAAAATTCTACCTTTGCCCTCAACGGAAGACATTTTGTAAAAGGTCCACTGCGAAGAAAAAGATATGTTTGTCAAGAAGTACGTTCAAATAAATCTTATCTCGTCAGCGCACTTGCGGAGGTCGAACCAATTCAAAGCTCAATAGAAGAATGAAAAACAATTACTGCATCATTATGGCCGGCGGAGTGGGAAGTCGTTTTTGGCCCATGTCTACACCTCAAAAACCGAAACAATTTCTGGACGTTTTAGGCATAGGAAAATCCCTTATTCAAATGACTTATGAGCGATTATTGCACATTGCTCCGAAAGAAAACATTTTCGTTCTAACAAACACCAGTTATGCGGATATTGTAAAGGAGCAATTACCTGATTTGACATATGGGCAAATTTTGACTGAACCATTGCGAAAAAATACTGCACCCTGCATAGCTTACGCCGCAGCGAAAATTCAAGATCTGAATCCGGAAGCTACCATGATCATTTCACCATCTGATCATTTGATTGTTAGAGAAGGTCGTTTCACAGAGATCATCAATACTGCGATTTCAAGAGCAAATGAAGAAGACCGTTTGGTAACATTGGGCATTCAACCTTCACGACCAGATACCGGCTACGGTTACATTGAGTTTTCAAATGATGCAAATGTTTCTGCTGGGGATGTTACGCTTGTGAAGCAATTTCGAGAAAAACCAGATCTAAAAACGGCAGAAGAGTTCCTTCGAAGTGGTAATTTTTACTGGAATTCAGGAATTTTTGTTTGGAAAACAAAGACCGTTTTGGATGCATTAAAAGCTTTTCAACCAGAACTTTTCGAACTTTTTGGAGCTGATTTAACAGATTACAATACCCCATCTGAACAGCAAAAAGTAGATCATTGTTTCAATGAATGTGAAGACATCTCGATTGATTTTGCCATCATGGAACATGCAAAAAATATCGATGTCGTTTTAGCGGATTTTGATTGGAGTGACTTGGGGACATGGGGAAGTTTGAACACGCATTTGAACAAAGACAATGATGGCAATGCCGTGATAGGCGAGAATGTTCATTTGTATGGCTCTGAGAGTTGTTTAATCAATGTTCCTTCGGATAAGCTTGTCCTTCTAGATGGCTTGAAAAACTATATTGTTGTTGAATCGGAAAATATGTTGATGGTACTTCGATCGGAAAACGAACAAGAATTAAAGAATTACCTAAAACAGGCTGAAGCAAAAAGTCCGGATTTCTTTAAAAAATAAACAAGAGAATCTCAAATAGTGATGCATAGTTCTTGTTGTAATGTTACATTAAGAACTATGCACTTTAAACTACTATTTTTAAGCTGATTATTTCTCTTTCTTCAATTCTTCACGTTCCCATTGACGATAAAGATCGAAGTAACTTAATGTTTCTACAACCACTGCTCCGCCAAGTGTATCACCGTATTTGGCTGGCAATCCACCTGTGTAGACCATCATTCGGCCGATTGCGCAACTTGGAACGTTGTTTACATCGTTGCTTTTGATTCCGTCTAACATATAAATCATGTCTCCTTTTCGGGCGCCACGAAACATCAATTCGCCATCTTCTGACATTTTCACTTCAGAAGACATAGTCGTAGCAAGGGAAGCAACACTAAATTTCGCCGGACTTTTTTCAATTTCTTCAGTTGTTAATTCTTTTATTGGAAGCGATCCATATTCCAATTTCATTCTGCCATCATTCGCTACAACAGTAATGCCTTGTAACATTTTCACTCCAGTAAATCGGATTGTTCCTGTATTGTAGATGCCATCCATCGGGACTTTAACAACAATATTTGTCATGGTATCTTGAACATATTTAATATTCAACGTATACTCGCCCGCTGGAATCGCAGTAATTCTGAAACGACCATCGAGTCCGGTCATTGATTGGTATTTGCGATCTTGATCTATGACAAATACCTGTGCGCCAATAAGCGTATCATTCGATTCTTTGTCAATGATTGTTCCCACTATTTCGCCTGGTGCACCTTGACCAAATGATAAATTCGACAAAACGAGGAAGAGGAGTGTGATCTTGCTTTTCATGGTTTTTAATTTAATGTTTGAAAGAAAGATGCAAGCCTTCGTTAAATTCCATAAAAAAAGGTTCACAAGGAACCTTTTCATTTAATGTATTTACTGCTATATCTCAGCACTTGAGCAAGGGAATGCCCGATCGACCTTTTTAAATAATCCTTGTAATACCTTCCCTGGGCCCACCTCAACGACTTCTGAAGCACCATCAGCAATCATTGCATTCATAGTTTGGGTCCATTTTACAGGTGCTGTTAATTGCGCCACTAAATTTTTCTTTATTTCCGATGGATCAGTAACAGCAGAAGCGGTTACATTTTGATACACCGGACAAGTTGGTTGTGAGAAAGTCGTTGCCTCGATTGCTGCGGCAAGTTCTTCTCGCGCAGGCTCCATTAAAGGTGAATGAAAAGCGCCTCCTACTTGCAAAATCATCGCTCTTTTCGCACCAGCTTCTGTTAATTTAGCACAAGCTGCTTCAACGGCAGGGAACGCACCAGAAATCACCAATTGTCCAGGGCAGTTATAATTAGCCGCAACAACTACTCCATCTATGGCAGCACATACCTCTTCAACAACAGTATCTTCCAAACCTAAAATAGCAGCCATTGTCGACGGTTCTTTTTCACAAGCTTTTTGCATCGCCAAAGCACGCTGGTAAACTAATTTTAAACCATCTTCAAAATTGAGCGTCTTATTTGCTACTAATGCTGAAAACTCACCTAGTGAGTGACCTGCAACCATATCAGGTTTGAAATCTTCTCCCAAACACGCTGCTAAAATAGTAGAGTGCAAGAAAATAGCAGGTTGTGTCACCTTCGTTTGTTTCAATTCCTCATCAGAACCTTCAAACATTATTTTCATTATGTCAAAACCAAGCACATCATTTGCCTTTGCAAATAATTCTCTTGCTGTTGCTGAATTCTCGTATAAGTCTTTTCCCATTCCGGAAAATTGGGCTCCTTGACCCGGAAAAACATATGCTTTCATAGTTGAATGTTTAATGATGTTGGCAAAGGTAATGAATCTGAAAAAATAGCAAAAAAAAGGGTCGGCAAGCCGACCCTTTCAAAGAAAGTTGAATTGGATTATTTTCTAACCACCAATTTTTGAGTAGAAACAGTTTCATTAACAGAAACGTTCACCATATAAACACCGCTATTCAAAGCTTCTGTATTTACGTTCACTTTTTGTGTTCCTTTCACTGTACCAAGGTAGTTTGTGTAAACCACTTTTCCTGCTAAATCAGAAATAGAAATTGCTACTTCAGACATATTAGCTACTTCAACAGAAACCGTTGTTGATGCACTGGCAGGATTCGGGTAAACCTCAAAGTTTTTGTTTACAGCATTTTCGGCAACGCTAAGTTGGTCACCCATTAGCAAACGAATTGCGAAAGCATTCCCATTTGAGTATGATGTAGGAGCTCCTTGAGCATTTTTGGAATTAATCATCGAAGCATACCAAGGCTGTGCTACAGTTTCATCATCTAAAATTCTCATTGGTGTGTTGTTCGTGTTTTCTGGTTTTACTACGGCGTAATAAGCTCCTGCAGGAAGTTCAATTAAATCCAGAAAAGGAACTTTTACAACGCCTGCAGCTATTTCTGAAGCAGCGAGGTCATAGTAATCGCTAAGTATTTGATTACCATTTATATCCACCATAGGTGTTGTCAAATCTCCCAAGAATGTGGCTGTATCAACTATTGAAATCAGAAGCTGTCCTCCAGCAACACTGGCAGTAGACAAACCGATTTCAAAACCAGATATTTGATTCACAGTTTTCTTTAGATGAAACATTGAAGCAAGATATGTATCTGTAGGATCACCGAAAGAATCAGAACCCAAAGAACTAGTAGCCTGATCTGCAGTTGGATTTACACCTATCCCATCTTGAGAATAAACATTTGAAGTAATCTTAAAGCTTCTATTTGATACATTATTGTAAAACTCAGCTCCAGAGGACGTCTCATTGTCACTTGTAACGGTGAATGTACCGTCATATTGACCGATTGCCAATGTAGGAGTTTCGGTGGACGTATAACTTGCAGTATCTCCAGACAACATATCATCTATTGGATAGGTGTAACTAAATGATCCAAAATTAGCTATTACCTCTGCGTTTGTTTGGTCATTAACGCCAAAATTTAATACACTTCCACCTAGATCATAAGAAAGATCTATTTGATCTATCGGCGTTCTTCCGTATTCAATACCTTCATTGTTTGTTCCTGCAACAAATGCATTCAAAGAGATGATATCATCAAGTGGCTGTTCAATAATCTTGAAATCGTCTATAAACCAAGCATAACCCCAGGTCCCTGTCCAATTGAAACGAATATAGACTTCTGATTGTCCACCTGCAATATCAGATATATTGATGCGAACTTTACGCGGGTTCTCTGTTCCAGAAGTTTGTTCATCAAATGCTCTTTCAGGGAATATATCGTATACTCCAGAGTACAATGAAAGATCTGAATCAGGCACTAAATCTGTTGGCCATGTAACATTCCCCGCTCCGTCTCCAATACCGACCACTAAATAGGGTTTCTCAAAACTGAAGGCGCGATAAAATGTCTCAAATTCAACGACTACATTAGGATAAGCTGAAAGATCGACTGGAGCTGACATGGTTAACCAGCTATCTTCTACTTCAGTGCCACCTGTTGTACCTCCATAATTGTCTGAATCAACTAATGCCCATCCATTGGCAGCGGTTGTTGAGTTAATATCAACAATTGGGTAAGAACCTTGACAAGAATTTATTCCGATTGTGAAATCCAAAGAACAATCAGCTGTATCGTGGTCAATCGACCAATCGGAAGAATTCGAGAAGTCACTTTGCCAAATAGTCACTTTGTTAAGGTTCTCGTCTTTAACAGGCTTTATAGACTTTTCAATTCTTATGTCTGATCTTTGTTCAACAATAGACGGCCTTGCTTTTTGAGCAAAAAAACCGAAACTGTATGTCAATAAAATCGATGACAAGTAAATTTTTTTCATAATTTAAGTTTAATGATTGAGATGTAAATTTAAGAAATAATTTATTGAAATACAAAAATGATTTATCGAGCTAAATTCACTTATTTTTTTTGAAATCTTTGAAATCTTTGAAAATTTGAACCTATTGAACTATTGAACCTATTGAACTATTGAACTCTTTAAACTTAATTTGTTCTTAGCTTTAACGATCAGAACCAAGTATTAAAAACCCATAAATAATTTGAACCATATCAAAACTGAAATACGGGAACTTTGGCTGCAGGCACGACTCAATTGTGACACTGATTCGCAATTAAGTTTGAAGCTATCCAATGAAGCACTCAAGAAAGCAGAAATTGATTCATTGGAAGAAGAAATTATTCTTTCAAAAGAAGTAATTGCTTACCAAATTTGGCATAGCGAAAATCTTAACAAAGCCTTGGAAATATTGACAGAAACCAAGGCGAGAAGGGATATTCAGCGCTTTTATGAACATTACGATTGGCATGCAAAGACGGTTGCAATGATTCATTGGGGACAGGGAAATTATGACGTTGCATTTCAGACGATTTACGATGCACTTTCCATTCTCGACACTTTAGATGGTGAAAAAAATAAATGCCTCTGCTACTGGGCGCTTGGTGTATTCTTTTTTGATTTAAAGGATGTTCAGCGCTCTATGGATTATTACGAGCAATCTCTTTCCATAAGTAGTGAAGACCCATTAATGGACAACAACATAACAGCATACAATCTCATTGGAATTGGCTGTTGTAAAAAGGAATTGGGTGAAGTAGATGAGGCTCAACTTCTCTTCGAGCAAGCACTTTCAAAAAGTGCTCAATACAATCAATGGATGCAACGTTCGCGCTGCAAATATGAACTCGGACTTATCTATTTCGAAAAAGGAAATCTAAGCGAAGCCAAGCATTTATTGCAATTAAGCTTAAAATTGCGCCGCGAAAACAACCTTTTACCGGGCATGATCAGTTGTCTCATGATGTTAACAGAAATTGAAAAAGTGCAAGGTCAATTTATTGCAGCAATTGCATTGGTACATGAAGCCTTGGATATTTCCCAAAAGCTAGGGTCAAAAACAAAACTTTACCAATGCTATGAAAAATTGGCATCTCTTCATAAAACATTGCAAGATTATCAAAAAGCGTTTCATTACCTCGAACTGTTTCATCAAGTGCGGTCCGAGGTAGCCGGTGAAAAATCAAACAACCGCATCAAGGAATTGGAGACGAAGTTTTCTTCCATGCAAGCCGAGAAAGAAGCAGAAATCCACCGGCTCAAAAATGTCGAGTTAAAAGAAAAAAATGAAGAAATTCTATCCAGCGTAAAATATGCACGGTACATTCAAAATGCCATTTTACCTTCTGAATCATTCATTAAGAAGCACCTCAAAGAATATTTCCTCATCTATCAACCGAAAGACATTGTTGCAGGTGATTTTTACTGGCTTGAATCGCATGGAGACAAAATTTTGTTTGCTGTGGCTGATTGCACTGGACATGGTGTTCCTGGTGCACTGATGAGTACGATGTGTTATAGTGCACTTTCGCGTTCGGTAAAAGAATTCAATTTGTCCGACCCTGGAATGATCCTTGACAAAACCAGTATTCTTTTGAAAGAATCATTTTCAAAAAGCAACACTGTTATTCATGACGGAATGGATATCGGGCTTTGCGTGTGGGACACGAAATCCAATGAACTTTTCTTTGCTGGAGCCAATCGTTCATTATTTTCAATACACGAAAGTTATTTAATTGAGGCAAAAGGCGATCGTCAGTCTATTGGAAATTCCGAGACGACTATTCGGTTTACATCCCATAAAGTCGCATACACTAAAAATATGCTTATATATCTCTTTACTGACGGATTCACAGATCAATTCGGCGGACCTGCAGGGAAGAAATTCAAAACTTCACAATTAAAAGAACTACTTCTCTCCATTCATACAGAAGATTTGGAACAGCAAGAAGAATTACTCCGTTCGAACTTAAACAACTGGATGAAGGGTTATGAGCAAATAGATGACATTTGTTTGATGGGAGTAAAATTTTAATACGCTAATTTTCCATTACTAATCGGTCTACCTTTTCAATGTGTTTTTTCGGAATTCTAATTGCTGAAATTTGGCCATCCAGGAATTCAAACGTAAAGCGAAACACACGTTCATCGGAGAAAATATCCTGCATTTCGCCGAAGGGCGCAAAATAAGGCAAGCCATTTTTCCGGAAATGTATTTTCTTATCGCAACGAATTTCCAATACCTCTGCACCACACGAGCTATCGAGTGCAATTCCTTTATTGAAATACGCGTGCTGGTAATCCGCAATTCCCTCTTCTCCAAAAAATAGTTTATGAAAATAACCCAAGGCTTTTGCCTTTGTGAAACGACCCATGAAAATGCCATCCTTGTGCAACAGCTCTTGAAGTAAACTTAAATCATTGGAGACAAAAGCGTGTGAAAAATCTTGCATCAATTTAGAGTTTTCTTTTTGTTGTCTTTCTGTAGTTCGAATAATGGTCATAGTGGTTTTAATTTAATTGTGATTAGTTGCCCCGCTTTTGTCAAAAGGCATACCAAAACAAAAAAGCAGATGAAATTTTAAGAATCATAGTTTTTATTTATCATTTTCATTAAATTCATATCAAATTCTGATAGATGAAAACATTGATTTCTTGGTACGACAAAAGCGATTTTATTGAGGGGAAAGTTAATCCTGAGGGCCCAGTTATTTCCTTTCACGCACATTTTTATAAACACGAAAGACATGTAATCTTGTCCGCTCGAAAAGATGAAAACAGCGATACAGCCGGAGCTCATCTAAGTCATTACCTGCGAAAAACGTTTCCGGAAAGAGTCATTGAATTTCACTATCTCGACATACAAGACCCCATTGATCACCGAGAAATACAGGCAAAAGTACACCCACTTCTGGCGTCATTGAAAGAAGATGCTATTGATATATTCGTTTCACCG
>JBIIQP010000228.1:0-2632 GCA_044341975.1 Crocinitomicaceae bacterium | reverse complement strand
ATTAAGTGATGATTCAAATGCTGCTTCAGATCTTTATTTTAAAGAAAGAGACGCTGTGCTTGAAATTGCGAAAAAACAATTGGGTGTTCCTTATGTATGGGCGGGTAGCGATCCAACAGGATTTGATTGTAGCGGATTTACGGGTTATGTGATGAAGCAAACTGGAAAAGAATTGCCGCGCAGAGCTGCAGAGCAATATGAATCATCAAGAAAGGTCAAGCCGAAAAACGTTCAAAAAGGAGATTTGGTTTTTTTTGATAGCGGTTCAGGCATCTCACATGTCGGATTAATCATTTCAGAAAAAGGAAAACCTTTGGTGATGATCCATGCAAGTTCTTCAAAAGGAGTCATTATAACAGAAATCGAGCAATCTGATTATTGGTTGACTCGCCTTTGCGGTTTTGGAACTTTTATGTACTAGGATTTTGATGCCTTGTTCCCGGTGACAAGGTAGGTGATTGTTAACAAGGTGACCAGTCCAAATAGTGCTGAAAGAACATTGAAAATCCATCCATTACTTAATTTGAAAACTAAAACAACCTCAAAAAATAAAGTGGTTAAAAGAGTTAAGTAGAGAGTACTGTTGGTTAATGCTGTTTTTTCCTTTTGAAGTATTTGTATGACGTAAATGGCCGGGAAAAGAATTGAAATTCCGAAGGAGTAATTCCAGAAGTGTTTTAAAAGATCGGTGTAAAAAGAAAAAGTAGAAAGCAAAATAGCATTCAATATTGCTAAGACTGATAAAAACGAAAAAATACGTTGCGCATGCGATGTTGTTGAGAAATTTAAAACTAAAAATGAACTGAATGAAAGAATGCTAAGAGCAGTAAGAAGAGCGTATGGGTATAAATTGCCTAACAAAAAAACCTCTACCAAGCCAGCCAGAATAAGGATTCCTGTTAAAATAACGAATAGTTTGTTAATAGTACGAAGCGAACTTAATTTCATTATCTCACAGCATTTAACTTTCGACTCTTTTCGGCAGCACAGACTAGATTCCACAATGCCCTGGCACCAACGTTTGCGTCCCAGTCATCATGCTCTCCCGGAGACACTTCATTCAAATCAAAACCGATGATTTGTTTGCCTGAATCAACGAGTTGAAACAGTAAAAACGTAACTTCTTCCAAACTCAGACCTCCGACAACTGGAGTGCCTGTGTTGGGACATAATTCTGGAAACAAGCCGTCTATGTCAAATGATATATATACTTTTTCAGGTAGTTCTGAAATTATATTTTTGACTTGTTGCGCCCAAGTTATTCCGTTGAAACGCTCTTCCTTCAGTGACCAGTCAAAAAAGGTTGTAACGCGACCATTGCTTCCTGAAATAAGGTCTACTTCAGATTGTGCAATATCGCGGATTCCAACTTGAACAAGTTTTTTCAAATTGGTACAATGCCTTAAAACATTAAACATGATACTCGCATGGGATTGTTCAAATCCTTCGTATGCATCCCTTAAATCAGCGTGTGCATCAATTTGTAAAACACCAAATTCCTCACCCTGTTGATCCAATGCTTCAAGTAAACCAAGCGGAGTAGAATGTTCACCTCCTAAAACAGCAACTATTTTCCCCTGATTTAATAAGTCCGCGGATCGTTCCCGTAGATTCAATCGAAGTGCATTTTGGGCTTCAGAAATCTCTTCAATTGTTTCTCTGAAAACAGGCTTGTCTTCAATTTTTCCGCCCTCTTCAAGAAAATGAATGTAGTCAACAGCTTTTTTACAAAGAACATCATTTAGTTCCGACCATTCTTCTGAGACGGGCGTCATGAAAACTTTTGTTTGAAAAGCATTCTCCAACTTGGGATGGTAAAAATCCAATTGTGTAGAAGCATCGAGAATTGCTTGTGGACCTTTGCTAGTTCCTTTTCCGTAGGATGCTGTTGCATCCCAAGGTACAGGGATTATAACAATGTCCGCTTCTTTTTCCCGAATTGGGAATCCGAAAATATTTCCATTGGCAATACCAACTCCATTAGGATCAAAAGTCATGATTAAACGAGACTTTCAGTTTTCTTAGCGATAAGTTCCTTGACGAAATTTGGTGTTGCAAAGCTGCCTTTGTGAACGTCGGAATTATAGTATCTTAAACCTTTAGCATCTACAAAAGCATCTATTTGCATTTCGTTAGTTACCATTTTAGGATGCTTTTCGCCTTTAAGTCCATATTGGAAGCTCCACATTCCGGTAGGGTAGGTGGGAACGAAGAAAAGTGAAACAGGTGCTTTTTCTTTACCAAAAATATCTTGAAGAGTATGGTTTAATTCAGCAAAAGACTTTTCATTGAATTTCGGTGATTCACCTTGAGCAACAAGAATTCCATCCTTTTTCAATGCATTGTAGCAATTTGTGTAAAATTCCACTGAAAATAAACCTTCAGCAGGGCCAACAGGATCAGAACCGTCAACAATAATGATATCGTAGGATTCCGGAGCAGCTTTTTTAATAAATGCGATTCCATCATCAACGATAAGATCGAGCTTAGGATTATCGAAAGCTGCTGCTATTTGAGGCAAGTGTTCTTTACAAGCTGTTATTACTTCTCCGTCGATTTCTACCATAGTAACTTTTTCCACGCCCTCATGTCGAAGTATTTCGCGAACTGTACCACCATCACCACCACCGAT
>JBIIQP010000227.1:0-2636 GCA_044341975.1 Crocinitomicaceae bacterium | reverse complement strand
CTTTCACCCCAACACTTGGACAATGTGCCACAACGACTACTATATCGGTGACAGTAAACACTCCAGTTACTCCTAACTTTACTCAAATTCCTGCTATCTGCAGTGGAAGCACGTTGACCTTGCCTTCTTCAAGTACAAATTCACCCACCATACCGGGAAGCTGGTCGCCAGCAATAAATAATACAGCTACAACACAGTATACTTTCACCCCTTCTGCAGGGCAGTGTGCCACAACGGCTGCTATGTCGGTGACTGTAAATCCACGACCATTAGTTAGCGTAGATACTCAGACAGATGTGACATGTTTTGGAGATAATGATGGTTCAGCTTCTATATTGGTGAGTGGAGGTGCATCACCTTATACTTATGCGTGGTCGCCATCTGGAGGAACGAACCCTTCAGCAACTGGACTCATAGCAGGCAACTACACCGTTACAGTTACAGATATTCTCAGTTGCAGCTCGGTTTTAAATATTATAATCGGTTCTCCCAGCCAAATCTCATTAGGAGTAACTGAGACAGATATCACTTGCGGCAGCGGTGGTGGACAAGTTTCAACTAACGTTAGTGGCGGATCTGGCATCTATAGCTATGCATGGACACCAAATGGTGAAACAAGCTCTTCTATTATAGATTTAGCAGCCGGAAACTATGGGTTAACTGTAACTGATGGTCAGGGGTGCACTGCATCAGGTAATTACTCAGTAGGAACAACAGGATCTCTTAATTTATCTACATCACCATCAAGCACCACCATTGATGCTGGATCATCAGTCCAACTTAATGCTTCCGGTGCAACAACATTTTCTTGGTCGCCTTCCAACACATTGAGTTGCTCTAACTGTCCTGATCCCATTGCATCACCGTCTTCTACAACAACGTATATTGTGATCGGTGAAGACGAGTATGGTTGTGCGGCAAGTGATCAGGTAACTGTAATAATCAATCTAAATTGTGGTGAGATCTTCGTTCCAACAGTATTCTCCCCAAATGGGGATAACCGAAATGAAAAACTTGTTGTTTGCGGTTTGGCTGGCGGTTGTGTCACAGAATATAAATTCGAAGTCTTTGATCGCTGGGGACAAAGTGTTTTCATCTCTGAAGATATCACCCTTCATTGGGACGGCCAATTCAAGGATAAGGAATTGAATTCGGCAGTTTTCGTCTATAAATTGTATGCAGTAAAAGCGGATTCAACGGTTATTGAAACCTCAGGAAACGTAACTCTTACAAGATAAAATTTACAAATATGAATACACTCAGAAATTCAATAATTGCAATGGGAATCTTATTAGGTTTCAACGGACTCTCGCAAGACACTCATTTTTCGCAGGTAGCTTATTCGCCATTAACGTTGAATCCGGCATTAGCTGGAGCAAATTCTGTTTTACAGGGAGTTATGAATTACCGAAACCAATGGAATTCGGTAACCAGTCCATACAAAACTTTTGCAGCTTCAATAGATGCCAGACTCAACGAAAATAAAAGCCGGCGTAATGGCATATTAGCGGCAGGCTTAAACTTTGGGAATGATCGGGCAGGAGATTTAAAATTGACTACGAATCAAGTTAATTTGACAATGGCTTATCATTTGATTCTGAGCAGAAAAAGCACTTTAGGTGTAGGAATGTATGCAGGATTTGAACAACGCTCGATAGATCCTTCTGCAGGCCGA
Source organism: Crocinitomicaceae bacterium (assembly GCA_044341975.1). GTDB lineage: Bacteria > Bacteroidota > Bacteroidia > Flavobacteriales_D > Crocinitomicaceae > M0103. The sequence goes on along the minus strand of JBIIQP010000227.1, from coordinate 961 downwards.
TGGGAAAGTCAATACGATGGTACTGATTACAATTCAGGTTTGAGCAGCGGTGAGGTATTCAATAATGTCAGTTCCTCGATCTTTGATGCTGGTGGTGGCTTATTGTATACTTATAAAAATAACTCTGGTTATATGACACAGAATAATAGAAAGGAAATCAATGCAGGGTTGGCCTTATTCAATGTGCCAGGACCTGGAAGTTCCTTTCAAATTGCGGGTGAAAGTCCTCAAAACATGCGAATGACAGCTTTCGTGAACGCGCGAATTGGTTTACAAAATTCCAGAGGCTCCGTTTCACCAGGCATTTACTATCAGCGTCAAGGTGCATTGTCGGAATTTGTTTATGGAACTTATTACAATTATGCGGTTTTAGAAGGGTCACAAGTTACAGGGTTTAATAAACCAATGGTAGTTTCTTTTGGATTATTTAACCGTTTCAAGGACGCTATCATCACAAAGTTCATGTTGGAGTACGACTTGTATTCAGTTGGATTAGCTTATGATATCAACTTGTCAAGTTTGCAAGAGCTTACCAGGACACAAAGTGGGTTTGAGCTTTTTGTTCGATTCAATCTTCCTAAAGGAAATGGTTTGCGATCCAGGCTTTGATATGTCCAGTTTATGTACCCTTAATCTGTTTTTACAAAAGAAATGAACGCGCTAAACGAATCAAATAGTATAAATAAAATCAAATTCGCTTTAGAGCACCAGTTAATTATTCTGGTGTTCTTTTTTAGTTTTTTGACACATGCTCAAAATAGATCTTTAAGTAAAATATATCAAGCAAAAGGTGATACTCAAAAAATTCGCTTGTTACTTGATGCTTCGAACTCTGTTATATCACAATCTACTGAAGAGTCCGGAAGTTATGCTGAACGTGCCCTTATTTTGGCAAAGAAAATCTCTTGTGTGGAATGCGAAATTAAAGCACTGATGCAAATTGCGTCAATTGAACGGATAA